>JARRNW010000571.1:0-2524 GCA_037384565.1 Candidatus Thiodiazotropha sp. | reverse complement strand
GTTTTGGAAATTGATGAACGACTGAACGAAGTCGCCGGATTGATGCCGTCTGTACAATGGTGACCACAAGCAGTGAAATGTCACACGGTTGCAGCATCTGCCACTTTTCCTATAATCACTGTCAACCTTGGCAATCCATCAAACAAGGACCTCTCCGATGAACGGACTCGGCATTATTTTTCAGGCACTGACGTTTGTCGCCCTTACCTTCGCCTCCACCTTGACCTGGCCGCTAGATAACGCCATATACCGGTTCGGGGTCGTTCCACAATTTGAACAGCGCAAACTTTTTCGCATATGGCGTCCGATCCTCGACGAACTGGAGCATCACACCGGGCTCACCTTTACATTGGTTGGCCGTCCTAAAATACCGGTATTTGAACAGGAATATAGCGACGGGACCTACGACTTTGTCTACATGAACCCCTATCACCTTCTCAAGGCGCACGACTCCCAGGGCTATCTGCCGCTGATAAGGGATGGCAGTCACATGCTCAAAGGCATTCTGGTGGTTAGCAAACAGAGCCCGATTCAAAGCGTGCAGGCACTCTCTGGAAAGCGAGTCGCCTTTCCATCGCCGAACGCTCTGGGGGCCTCACTGCTGATGCGGGCCGAACTGGCAAAGCGCTTTGGGGTGAAAGTTATCCCTGAATATGTTCAGACCCACAGCTCGGTCTATCTGCATGTGGCGCTGGGCCTGACCGAGGCGGGTGGAGGGGTGGATACGACCTTGCTCGCGCAAAAACCCGAAATCTGGCAGAAGCTGCGAATTCTCTACCAAACGAGGCCAATTTTCCCGCACCCGATATGCGTACACCCACGCGTTCCTGAGGCTCATCAGAAAAAGGTGCTCCGGGCCTTGCTGGAGATAGCCCAAACGGATAAGGGTGCAGCGCTGCTAGCGAAGATTCCCATGCACAAGCCGGTAACTGCAATCCTGGACGATTACACATCGATGTCTTCATGGGGGCTGGAGGAGTACTACGTTTCTCCAACCCAGCGTAAGCCTAGAAAATCCAATGGTAGTAAAGATATACACCACATCGATAACGCCCAAAGTCCGGTACTCAGCCAATGAAGCTAAGAGTCAAGCTGTTCATTCCGCTACTGCTGATCAGCCTGCTGTTTGCGCTCTATTTTCGTCTCTTCTGGCTACCCAAGGAAGCTGAAGCCATGCTTCACCAGTCAGAGCAGAGCTGGCATGCTCACCTTATCAGTGTGGCCGAAGGTTTGATCCCCCTGCTACTCGAAAACCAGCTGGCCAATGTCCACGAGAATCTGGATGCCCTGTTGCAACAGAACAAAACCTGGATTTCAATAAAACTGACAGCCAACTCGGGGAAACGGCTCTATCCACTAGGCAGCGTCCCGAAATCTGACGATTATCAACCGTACGTCCAGACATGGCGTCTCTCCGTGGGTTTTGGCGGACCGGATCTGGCACAACTTGAAGTGACCCGTAACATAGCTCCCTTCTTGACTGAGTTAGATAGCATGGAGGAGCATCTCAGCCTCGTATATCTGTTTTTTCTGATTGTCTTCGTGCTGCTCACCGGCAGCGTGCTGGAATGGCAGGTACGGCGTCGTCTGAAGAAACTCTCACAGGCGGCCAATCGGTTATCCGCTGGCGATTACACAGCGGCGCTTCCGAAACAAAGTAACGATGAGATCGGTGAACTGACCAACGCCTTTAGCAGCATGCGTCATGAACTTGCGGCCCACCATCGACAGCTGCAAGGCGAGATCGAAAACCACCGACTCACCGCTGAAGCACTTGAAGAAGAGAAGGAACGCGTCTCCTATCAAGCTACCCACGATCCACTTACCGGCTTGATCAATCGCCGCGAGTTTGAAAGTCGCCTTGCCGAGATGCTGCACCAGACCAGCCTGGACGACAGCCACCATGTACTGCTCTATCTGGATCTCGACCAGTTCAAGATCGTCAACGACACCTGTGGTCACGTGGCTGGCGATGCCCTTCTACAACAACTCCACCTTTCGCTCAAGGATCGCATCCGTCAAAACGATACCCTGGCACGCCTCGGGGGAGATGAGTTTGGCGTCCTGCTCAACCACTGTAACCTGGACGATGCGCTGAAAGTTGCGGAAATACTGCGTAAGGCAATCCAGGATTTACGTTTTGTCTGGGAGGAGAAGTCCTTTAACGTGGGTGTCAGCATCGGCGCTGTCAGTATCGACAGGTACAGTGGAGGTATTGGCAATCTGCTAAGCGCCGCCGACTCCGCCTGCTACATGGCAAAGGAGAGAGGGCGTAACCGGGTCCAACTATACAGAAAAACGGATCAAGAACTGGCTCGCCAACATGGCGAGATGCTCTGGGTAACCCGTCTCACTGAGGCTCTGGAAAACAACAAGTTTGAACTTTTCTGCCATCCCATCGTTTCCATATCTGCCACCGAACCGAAACAACCTCATTATGAGATCCTGCTTCGCATGCGAATGGGCAATGGCGATCTCACGCCACCCGGCGCCTTTATTCCGGCTGCCGAACGCTACAATATGG
>JARRNW010000570.1:0-2526 GCA_037384565.1 Candidatus Thiodiazotropha sp. | reverse complement strand
CGGGAGTGGGTTCGAGAACAAGGTCGGTGTTTAGACTCAGTTTCATCAGATACAGCCGGCCAGTGTCGGGTCAAGAGAGTAGATCAAGGATTGTACCAAAGAGGACATATCATCCTTCTCCCGCGCATCCACTTCCAGAATCGGCAGCTTGGGCCACCCCAGTGATGAGACATGGCTGTGGTAGTCGTTGATCGAAGGACTGTCCTTTTCGTCCATGCGTGTGATCCCAATGGTGACAGCGGTGGTCTTGATGAACTTTTTAAAGGCATCGAGAAAGAACTGCAGATCCCGAAATGGTTCGCTGCGCGAGTTATCGATGAGCAGTACCAGCCCCAGGCCGCCTTCCGTAAGAATTTCCCACATGAAATTGAACCGCTCCTGCCCCGGTGTTCCGTACAGGTGAACGCGTTCGGTCGAATCCAGTTTCATGAGTCCGTAATCCATCGCCACGGTAGTGCGCTGTTTGCGCTCCAGAGTCATGTCGCTGGCAGATTCGTCGGTGATGATCGGCGGTATGTCTGACAATACGCTGATTGCCGTTGTCTTTCCGGCACCTACCGGGCCGGTGATGATGATTTTGTAATCTGCCATGGTTACTACTCCAGTATCTTTATAATAGTATCGCTTCAAGCTACCCGCAGGCGCTGCAAAATACGACGCAATATGCCTTTTGGTGCACCGGGCTTGTCCGATTTGTTCATGGTTTCAACATGCGCGTCGTTTGCGGGTGCGGCATAGGCCAGTTCCAGTGCAAAGCAGGCACTGTAGAATGCGTAGACGTAGCGGGCTTCTATGTTCAGTGCCTCGATGGTTTTGTGCACAGACACGGGAGTCTTCGCCCATAGCGCGGCAATACGCAGGAACTCGGGTATGGCCAGCAATCGGGTGAGATTAGGCCACTGTTTCAGTGTGATAACCGAATCGCCGTGAGTGCCGAATGGTAGACGGCCCCGGGCGCTCCACAGGGATACTTTCCAAAGCAGAAAATCGATATCCTGGGCGATATCGATATTGTTCTGCATTTGCCGAATCTCAGTGAGACCCAATCGGATAGTGCGGATCTGGAGCTGAGAGATCGGCAGCAGGCATCGGGAGCGCAGCATGTTGTCGCTGAGATTGGTTACTGCCATTTCGGGATCCGGTATCAGCGCAATGTATTTGCCATCGGGCAGGCTCAATTTTACGGCAAGACCGTCTTGTCTGCATTGGTCTATGCATGTTTTCAGGATCTGCTGCAGGTGCGTGCTTGGTTTGTAGTACATATTGTCACCCAACGACGCGATGTTGGGCTCTGTATTCTCTATCAGGTTGCTGCTTCCGCGAATAATGCGAGCTTGGGCGGAAAGACTGGGAAGGGCTCTTCGCCGCAAATTGATCGCAGGCGAGGAGGGTAGGGGATCGGGTCTCTCCTGCCGAGGTACGGGTGGGGTTTTCGGCGTGGATTTTGCGATGATATGCGGTGTCGATACCGCCTGCTGCTGCGGCTTTTGCGCAGCGGCATTTTCTTCCTGCGTTTTCATCTTCTCGGCCAGTGCTTTGACATGGCCTTCGATCACCTGGTTTAGTGTGCCAACTCCCAGGGGTTTGCGCAAAAGCGCCACTTCATTGATCTCGGTGTCACGCACAGACATCGCAACCACCGGTCGCCCGGGTTGTTGCTCCAGGATCCGGGGGAGTGTGTTTTTCCCCTCAACGCTGTCCAGATCGATGATGCACAGATCCGCGAAGCGCTCGTTGACCAGAATACAGCGACTGGACCAATAGTGATCGAGGAACATCTCCAGCCTTGCTGCATCGCGTTTGTTCATTCCCAACAGGGCTATGGCGAGCGGTTTGTGCGCGGATTCAGCCAATTATCTATCCTTGTTCTCAAGAGCGGTCTGGGTCTGATTCCAGGCGGATTGTGCCAGTCCTAGGTCATCTCCCAATCGTGCTCTCATGCTGGTCAGGTCATCGAGCGACTGGGTGTGTTTGTAGATTTCCAGCAGCCCATAATGCAATCCCAGACGCTGGGGCGATTGTATCACTGCCTCCTCCAGAATCTGTTGGGCAACGGATATATCACCAAAGTTGAGTTCTTCTCTGGCTAACTCCAGGGGGTCTCCTGCCCACTCGGCCGGTTTCCCGGTAACGCTCTGCTGGGTGGTAAGGCGCCTTGCTCCCGTCATAAAATTACCGAGTACGGAATGTTGGCTTGGCGGCAGTGGTTGCTGGGGCTGCAGCCCGGATTCCTGATGTTGTGTGAAGAGTTCCGCCTGTTCCCGTGGGAGTAGTGGCTGCGCCTTGGCGAACAGGCGAAGCCGCAATCGTTCACCTTTATCTCCCAAAGCCAGGTAGAGGTCCAGCAAGGCCCCGTACAGCTCCTTCGGTTCTTTCAGTGCGATATGCAGGTAGACTCTTCGTACATGGTGCAGCAGATTGCGCGGCTCCTGTGCCGAGCGGTGCGCCAAATGAGTGGCCCACTGTTTGAGATCGAAATCCTTGGGGGGCGTGAGGCTCCAGGCGGGGATATCGAGAAAGGCGGCT
>JARRNW010000569.1:0-4698 GCA_037384565.1 Candidatus Thiodiazotropha sp. | reverse complement strand
GTATTTCACCTATCGTATTAACCCGCCCACCTATACCTCTCGCATTCAAGCCTCGTTCGAGTTGGTACCATGTCCACTTTCCATCATTTTTTGCAATTAAATCCAAGAAGACTGTTTTCGTATTCATTAGAAATTTCCCCACAAATCCATCGCTTCAGGATGGTAAAGTTGGGGGTCTGGATTTCCTTGAATCCTATATTCCTCCAACGTTGCTGAGTGTGTGTTATTCCAAAGACTGTGTGCGTCATCAATGTTGGATGGGGCGCCACTTTCCCAGCCCATTCGACGATAACGTGTATATTCACGTAATTCATGAGAGTAGAAATTTCTATCGACCTGAGTGGGCTCTATTTCACCTCTGGAGATTTGACGCAATCGATCAATCATATACTGATTTGCATCGTCGGGACCAAATCTGCTCCAGTCCGCATCGTACCATCACTGTTTGAATCGTCAACCGGCCTACTACTTGCCCCCTCACTCGATCTAACACCCGTCGGTTCATCTGCAGGTCTACCACTTGATGCCGTACTTTTTATTTGGTTACTACCACCTAACTCATTGTTATTTAGTCTGTTATTCGATTTTAGACTTATATCATCACTTATTTTGAAGGTATTTATGGATTTTTTTCCGATAAGTGTGGCACCTACAACGACAGCGGCTTCAGCGATAATCGGAGCCCATTTTTCGGTATCCCATTCTGCAACTTTATCCCATGCTTCACCAAACTCATTCTTGAAGATACCTTGGGCTTCAGGTTCATTCATCAGAAGCTCTAGCACAACTCCCGTTTCTCGCAACTGGTGAAATTGCTCTTGTTCAGTGGTTGCCTGCTGCATAGATGATCGATATTGACCACTCTCATTTACCCTCATTGGGCTGCCAGCCAATGAGTGGAGTGTATTTACGATATCTCGATAGATCGTTTTACCAACCCCGTTCTCGTTTACCCGATTTTCGTGTTTGACGACTAACTTCTTTATGACCGAGGCATACTGTTGCACCAGCTCTCTGTGATCTGACGAGAGTGATTCGGGGCTTGGTTGAACTTTACTTAACTGATTCTGATTTATTGACATTGCTCCCAGAGGGCTCTTCATTGCAGACCCTTCACCATTCTCTTTCCGGGAGTAATCAACCGCCGTATTCCCCTGTTCCTCATGCACCTCTCGCATAAGTTCTCTGCCCTGGCGTCCGGCATGATCGTAGACAACCGCCAATGCATGCTGGCCGTCCGGCGTCGAAGCCAGATGATTTATCCCTTCTCTTCCTGCGGTTTCAATAAACTCGTTGGCGAGCTTTGTCTTCTGATCCTGGTTTCGCTGTTCAAACTGGCGTTTGACGACAACATCTGGCTGATGACTGCTGCTGGCCTGTTGGTAGAGGGCTTGGCCCTCCGTTTGAACGACGCCTTCCGGGTTGGCGCCTGCAGCCGTATATGAGGTGGCTGTCGCACTGTTGGTGAACAGATTGGGTGATGTCACGGATCCCTCCGATTTGTATCTTTACGGTCTTACTCCAATCCTATATCACAGAGCGGTTATTCGAATATATGTGATAACCCTAGCTTTGGGGAATCTTTGATGTGCTATCCCGTCTTTTATCTTCTGTACTGGATCAGGGCCTGCCTGGCAGCCTTGCTGCACCGCTAGGCGCGCAAACTGACTCCGAACCCACTGCCGCGCTAAACCACCTTGGGTTCGGGAGGAACTCTTGCGTATGAAGGCTCAGATGCCTGAGGCGAGCAGTCGTTTCCTGGCAGCCACCTTTAATCGTCGGTTTCGAGTTGCACGCCAGATGACGGTGGGTAAAACCTATGTTGCCGAAATGCTCAAACAGCACGCCTATGAGATCCAGATTCTGAGCACGGAACTGAAACGCCGGCCACCCCGCCTCGTTCCTATGCACCTTATCTGGGGCTTGGACTTAACCGGAAAGACTGACCGTGATGGTAACACCCATAGTCTTCTGGGTATCGTGGAACACGCCAGTCGGGCTAATCTGGCCTTGACAGCTCTGAAGGACAAAACAATCTTGACCCTGCTGGAGCAGCTCATTGGCTTGATCCGCCGCTATGGCAAACCCCGAATCATCCGCACCGACAATGAACCACTTTTTCAAGCCAAACGGTTTCAGATCGTATTGTGGTTGCTCAACATAAAACATCTGCATGGGCGAACACCGGCGGAAGTCTGGGCGGGGTTCGATTGCTATGCTACCGAGCCCCGGCAATCTGTTCTGATAACGGCCTGGGATGGATTGTTAACAGGATACTATCTGCGTTTTTGAGCAACCAAGTAGCCTACAGATCAGTATCCGGATAGAGATTCCAGCCTGTCCGCGGAGAGCTGCGTCTACTGGACCGAGACGTGAGATAACGCACCCCTGAAGAGGCGGTTTATGAGTGAACCGCCTCACATTATCGATAATTGCTCCGTAAAAAAGTCGTCGTGAGCAGTCGATAATTGACTTTTTAAGGGGGAAATCCTTCCAAATATCGTCTAGCGGACATGCGGACAGGACACTGTATAGTAACGAATACGCACTAGGGCACCCACTTAATCTCTCCTGAATAAGGTTCGAAATGAAATGTTAATCTACTCGAATCAAAAAAGTAAGATCGTATATGCACTATCCCGTGTTCACCATTCTCATTCAATGGCACATCTCTACTTTCGGATGGCACAGCATACAATGAGTTACTAGCCCCATCAGGGCCACTTACTAGATCACCCGAAGTACCTCCCTCCATGACCATTATATATTTTCCATCAGGTGACCAAGCATGATCATTATATACTTGATAAGCGACTACTGTACTGCCGTCTTCGGCTTCATAGTTTGGCGTGTAAACCAATCGATGAGGATCCGTACCATCAATATTCATTACCCACACATTTCCCTGCTTTATCGAATAATTTGAATCAGTCATGTAACGAAAGGCTATTTTAGTACCATCCGGACTTACCACTGGATTAGTAACAAAATGATCATTATTATCAGCAGTAGGTATAGTATAGATATGGCTACCCAAGGAGTTATAAGCAGGCGTTATAAATATAGAATCATCATATCCATAAACTATCTCATTATCATTAGTCCAGTCGAAATTACGCCATAATAAACCACTATTATAGCCAGATGAATGTTTTATAAACGAACCAGTGATTTGTTGAAATTCTTTATCAACAATATGCAATTCTGCATTTGGACTAGAATCATGCGGTTCATCCATGTACATAAATGCAATATACTCATCGTCATTAGATAACTTCGAACCTTCTCCGATTCCTTCACTATATACTTGACGCTTCACTACGTTTCCTTTTATATCAACGATTAGCAAGCAATCACGCTCCCTAAATCCAGAATTGTCTTCTGGATGATATTCACAGTCAAAAGCAGTTAATAAAAATAAGGTGCCAATCTTGTTTGGAACCGCACTAAATGAAGTCGACGCGTTATAGTCACCAGTCTGTTCCCAGTTAATACTGGGCATTTGTGTGGCTCTACCCGTAGAAATATCTACCATAACACCAGAATTTTCATTGTTAACAAATATTCGTCCAGTTAAACCACCATTTACATTACCATCAGTAGTATCATCGGTATTTCCACCATCATTTCTAACGTCACCAGCAGACCCCCCACCACAAGAAATAACTAATAAGCTTATTATACAAATTAAAAATAGATACTTTTTAGAACAATAAATATCTTTCATTTTCAATTACCCTCACTATTTCTTGAGCATAGAAGAATCAATAATGAATTTACAATTTTCATTAACGCACAAAAGCACCATGTAGAAATCCACATGGTGCTTTTTAATCCTCTATTAATAATTAGTATTATTGCTTCCTTGCTAGTGAAGAAAGCCCATCACCAACAGCTTTAAGTGCTGTCGATGTTGCCTCGATTGTCATACCAAACAGCTTTGATTCAGCTTGGAACTTTGATTGTGCTTTAGTAAAAGCTGCTGATGATTTTTTCTCATCCTTAATTTTACCGGAATTTTTCATATCCGTCTGTGCATCCATCATTTTGTGAAGGTGGTTAGTAGCTACCTTAGCCATTCCTTCTGCAAGAACAACCAACCAACTTTTAGGCTTACCATCATCATCATCATCTCCACCAGGAAGTGGGGCTGGACAATTGCTTGTACCTTCAGACCCTCTAGCCTCATCAGCACTTGACCCAGACTGCGGAGTCGCAGTATCACCATTCGCCGGACAACCACCACCGTCTTCACCACCACCAAACTGCTCACGAACCACATCTTCAATCGCCTGGTGGACCATGTCTTGAATAGAGCCGCCATTCTCACATCCACCGCCGCCTTGAAGCTTTTGCATGATCTGATCGACAACCTTATCAACGATCTTGTCGATCAAGCCGCTCATTGCATTGTCAGTATCTTGCTGACATCCGGGCGGTGTCGGTTCGGCTGGGCAACTCTGCTGAACATCCTGTAATGCCTGGCACAGTTCATCTTTTGCGAACTGAGGAATGCCAGGGGAGCACTGAATCGCCTGACTCAGTTGACTGACCAGCGATCCCAGCATGTTGTTGTTCATTGCGCCTTGAACATTCGACTGGCCGTGCTGACCAATCAAGTTTTCAAGCATTCCGCACAAACAGAACATTCATCCAAACCGTTTTCACGGTAACCAAGTACATATCAAAATTACATTG
>JARRNW010000568.1:0-3079 GCA_037384565.1 Candidatus Thiodiazotropha sp. | reverse complement strand
GGCATCCACCGCACCATTGAACGGTACGCTGAACGCGAGACCGGTGGCCGCCCTGATGCTCGACGGGCACGCGCCCTGGAATCCCTCACCCTGCGCCCACTGCGCTATGCCCTGCCACCGGATGAAGACTGGGTCGACCTCAGCTTCGTCGGTGCAGCAGGCGAGCAGACGATCAGACTCCAATGGGGTTATGTGGATATGCACGATCTGCCCAAGGCATCCGATGCCTGTGGTGTGGCGGAACAAGCCTATGGAGTAGATCCACTGGCGGAGGCCTCGCGGAGGGTCAAGAAGATGCTTTTCTCCCCCCTGGCCTGGTATCGTTCGCAACAACTGCCGGGGGCAACACGCCACGGAACCGAAGCGTCCGCGTGTCCCGACGATTTCAGCGATGCGGTCAGTGCCGACACCTATACCGCCGCGGACGGCACCGTCTACGGCTACCTGCGTCTGTGGAGCTTCGACCTGGTGGACGACGACGGTTTCCTCGCCCATGTCATCACGCTTCTGTCTCACTTGCCCCGCAACGGCCTCATCATCGACCTGCGCGGAAATCCCGGCGGACTCATCTGGGCGGCCGAGCGCCTGTTGCAGCTCTTCACACCCAACCCAATCGAGCCGGTCCGCTTCTCCATGCTCGCCAGTGACATCAGCCGTGACCTGGCCCACGCCCCGCAAAACCGCATCAGCTTGGCCCCCTGGCGCAGCAGCCTGGAAACCGCGGTGATCAGCGGAGAACAGCACTCCCGGGCGCTGCCCCTGACCCCACCGGAACGCTGCAACGACATCGGCCAGCGCTATCCGGGCCCGGTGGTCGCCGTGGTGGATGCCAACACCTACTCCTCCGGCGACCTGTTCGCCGCCGGTTTCGTGGACAACAAAGTGGGCACACTGGTCTCCCTGGATCAGGCGACCGGGGCGGGGGGCGCCAATGTTTGGCGTTCCCAGCAGGTCTCCCTGGCCCTGTCAGGCACCCATGCGGCACCTCCCAGGCTGCCCGGGGGCATTGCGTACACCCTGGCCTTTCGACGCGCCATCCGGGTCGGCGACTCGGCGGGTATCGGCATTGAGGACCGGGGGATCAGCGGCCATTTGCACTATGCCCCTACCCTGCGCGACCTACAGGAGGGAAACCATGACCTGAAGGCCTTCTGCAGCCGCCTGCTTGCCTGTGAAACCCTAACCGATCTCGTCTGCGGCTACGCCGACGATAAACTCCAGGTCACCACCCGGAACCTCGATCGCATCGAGCTCTATGTGGATGACCGGCCCTTCGGTGCACCCACCCGGATCGACGCCACGACCCTCATGCCGGTGGTTTACGAAGTCGGCAAAGAGTGGTCCAAGCTAGAGGTGGTCGGTTTCTCTGGTGACGTGCAGCGACAGCGCAGACTGATTCGCCCCGATAGCATCTGAGACTGCGCATAAACCCACTGATCTCAGAGATCCGATCGCGCCATTGCTCGATAAGCTGACCCAGCACAGGTTAGACGGTCGCCGGTCAGATAGAGGTTCATAGCATCTACCCGTGAACGCATCCTCACACAGAGAAAGGCTCGTCTGACACAGCAGTATACGCAAGGACAATAATTTGTTTGCCAAGGAAATCATGGCTTTACTTGGTTTAGGCATGACATCGCTCCTTGATGTCCAATATTGGTAGCCACAATCGTTTGTCAGATCACATAGCCCCAGTGACAATGCAAGTGTGGGTGTCTGGACAAGCAGAAGAACAGCCTTAAGTGACCGCTAACACTACGACTTATGTACAGGGCTTAGTTGCTCTTACATTCATCTAAATCACTAGACTTAGAAAATAGATATATAAAAGCAATTGGTGGAAACAGAAAAAGACCTAAAAGCCATTTGATTCGACCACTGACAAGTGAGTGCAATATACAGATTAATGATGCGATAAGTTGAGTTACTAACGCAACAAAAATAATTGCAAACTTATACCGAATACCCCTCTCGTTGAATCCTGGATCATTAGTTAAATTTAACAAACTGTTATCAACAAAAATAAACACCAATACACTGGAAGTGAGAATTATCACCCACCTCCGGCGCCAAAGAAAATTTACAACTTTTCTACGTAACTTTAAGTTATTGTAATATATAGCAAATACCTCACAAACAATTTCAGAAGCAACCACATAAGTCTGAATCAAACATGTTCACAGAGTTATACATACATGATCTCATCTTGTTGATCAAAGCAATGTATCTATCTGGTAGAACTAGTGGCCAATATCATACCCTGTGATTTAATATTTACCATATCACCTCCTTCGCAATTGAGTCGCGAATTGAAGACACAATATTATTATTTCACCCCAACAGTTAAACCCGCCCCAAGGACCGGCCCTATCCCCAATTTAGCCTTTGCACCAAACTTGATGCCTTTACCATTTCCAATTTCCAGTTCACCGGCTATTTTCGCAGCTCCACCAAATCCAGTAGTTGCGTGCCCCAAAACAGCGATACCATGATCATACTCTGCTGGGACACTTGGTATTATTCCAGCGAGCGAATCTCCAATTGTCTTTGGTGTAATTTTAAAATCCATAGAATAACGTGCATCCCCAAGCAGCGCTTCAGCACCCAAATCACCTTTTATACTTGCACCAGTATTTTTAGGATTTAATAAATCTACTTGTACTTTTCCGTCAACTTTTGCACCTGCATTTGCCACTCCAACTCTGAACCTTACATCAACTTTTCCTACTTCACTTATTTTTAACTCTGGGTTAGCATGAGCTAAAGTTATACCGGCAGATAACCCAGCCCCTCCTCCTGCTTTCATTTTCTCAGAACTTGCATCAAAATTAGGTTTTGTATACTTAAATTGAAAACGGCCTAGGTGAAAACTTTTAGACTCATTAGCAAAAATGCTCACATCGCAATCAACATCCTTCTCAAAGGTAAAATTAGATAGTGAGCAATCATGTTCTGTACTATCGGTACGCCCAGATTTTCCACTTATCATTTCCGCAGCTGTAGGCGAATTGATTAGGTTATCTGCCGCAGTAGGAGCCGCTCTTAATATTTCACTTTCTGTTTGAAGATTACTAAGTTT
>JARRNW010000567.1:0-3135 GCA_037384565.1 Candidatus Thiodiazotropha sp. | reverse complement strand
TACCTGACGGTATCGGGTGAAAAATCCGTATTCAGCAATTCCTTTAACAACTGTTTGTCCGGCTGTGTTGCCAAAAGGGAAAAATACTGCTTCTTTCCGTCCGCTTTCTTGAACGGATTCTGTTGCAATATATCAGAGAACTGATCGGATGATCGCGCCACTACCGTGATCTCCCCAGCGAAATTTTCCTTGATAACCTCACTGACCAGGG
This sequence comes from Candidatus Thiodiazotropha sp., assembly GCA_037384565.1. Lineage (GTDB taxonomy): Bacteria > Pseudomonadota > Gammaproteobacteria > Chromatiales > Chromatiaceae > Thiodiazotropha. The sequence goes on along the minus strand of JARRNW010000567.1, from coordinate 2,924 downwards.
TTTCGATTCTCTGTTGCGAAAAGCCGGACCGTGCGACGACATTCCCGCTTTGTATGTAGGTGCGAACGTCCTGTAAGCCTGCAGTACTCAGGGCTTCGCGCAGAGGCGCCATCGGGACCTTGTTTTTCCCAGTAGGCATGATGCCTCTCAGCAAAATAATAAATGTCTTCATCGACTAACTCGCACCTCTCGTTCCCGCGCTCTGGCTGGGAACAACAAGTCATTTATGCCTATCTGAATATCAGACTTATAGCGCGTTCACCAGAAAACCAAGAATCAGTGCGACGACCATCGTCAGGAGCACCACCGCGCCATACCGGTGTTGTAAATGATCGTATGAGGATCAATTCCTGATCCCTGCCTTTTCCCAAAAGGGCACGCTCGAAAAGGGTTTCCGTCAAAACGCAACCTAACCAAATTCCGACGAAAACGAGGTGTAAAGGCAGCCAAAACGTATCCATTAGTAGGGAACCCCATCCTTATGAAAGAACTGCCAATCGAGTCAGGTTGACCCCGAAATTCCGAAGACCGAAATAGTCACCCAATTGGCGCTTCTCCCGACCCGCAACACAGGCGGCGAAGGGTTCGGGATAGAGACTGTTTTTCTTGCGGGGCGGTACATCTTGCGCGTCTAACGCGACGGGAATGTGATCCGTGTTCATGTTGATGCCTCCTGATCAGTCACACAGGCGAGAAAATCGTCCAGGCTCCGGCCCGACTCCTGTTCGAACTTCACCCCACTTTCGACCAGACGGCTCATTCTGTCCAGTCGAAAATGACGAAAATCGTTGCGCAGTTCACACCAGGCCACCAGCGTCCAGGTCCTACCCCAGTACGCCAGCCCCAAGGGCCTGACCGTACGTACCGAGGACTCACCATCGGCCCGCTGGTAGTGAAACTTCACCTTGATCTGAAAACGTACCGATTGACGCAACACATGCAGCAGATCGGCCACCCCGTCATCGGGTCTACTGGGGGGCACCAGAATCAGCTTGCGCTCCAGTTCCGGAAGCAGACGTTCAGGCAGCACCGCCTCGATGCGGCTGACCGCCCGTTTTGCGGCCGCCGCTAACGTTGACTCACTCCACACATCCACCATACGGACCCCTAGAAGCAATGCCTCCAGTTCCTCTTCATCGAACATCAACGGTGGTAAGCGGTAGCCTTTCATCAGCCGATAGCCTAGTCCCGCTTCGGCGATGATCGGCACCCCCGACAGAGAGAGATCCTGGATATCGCGATAGATGGTTCGCTCCGAAACCTCCAGCCGTTCCGCCAGTATCCGCGCGGTCACCCAACGGTCCGAGCGTAATTCCTGAGTAATCCGAAACAGTCGATCCGCGCGGCGCATGGTTATTTTTTCCCGCGCAAGGCACTGCCCAGAGCCGTATCCACCCACTCATGCAGCAGTTCCGGATCTTCCAGTACCTCAGCGGGCACCAGCCAGAAATTCATGTGACTGGGTTTGCCTTTCATTTCATAGCTGAACTGCTCCGCACCCCGCTGACGATAGAAAGCCTCACTCTGCTTGTCCGCTTTGAGATAGACCGCATTGTCATCGGCAATGGCGAAAAACAGCTCGTCACTATAAAGTCCGGCGCCACCGAACATGCGTTTGATCCGCACCCGGGGCAACCATTCAAAAAGGTCTTGAAGATACGCCAGATAGTCGTCACTCACTGCCATGCACTTTCCCCCGTTCTTGTAAAACCTGCACAAACTCTAGTTGCATGATACTGACAGCAGGGTGTCAGTAGCTAGTAAGTAAGCTTATTAAACCGGCACCTAAATAGGCACGCTTCGGCTGAACCTGCCTATTTAGGTGCCGGTTAATAAGTTCATGGGATAGCAGTTCCATGACTTAGACCAAGATTCGATATCTGACACTCTCTTTTTTGGAGGAGACTATGAATACCACACTGACACCCAATCTGATGACCGAGGATGTAAACCAATCCGTCATCTTCTATCGAGACCGGCTCGGCTTTCGATATCTCATGGGACTGTTGAGCGAAGGTGACGCCATGGCGCAAGACTTCGATCCTGACAAGACCCTGCAGTGGGCCATGCTTGAACGGGACGGAGCCCAAGTGATGTTTCAGTTGCGCGATTCCATGGCGCGAGAGTATGCGGAGATGAACAACGTGGCAATCGGATCCAGCGCCACCTTCTATCTCGAGGTACCCGACCTGGATAACCTGATATCCAACGGAATTGAAACCGTGTTACCGGACCACACGACCTTCTATGGAATGCGCGAACTCTGGATTCGCGATAATAACGGCTATCTTCTCGCCCTGGCTGAAAAGCCACACCAAGACTAAAGCCTCATTCAACGAGTCGCTGGGCGGTTATCCTCCCGTGACTCATTCAGGTTTGCACTGAGTTAGTATCCCCCGGCACAGCCGCGGCATACTAACTCAGTGATTTATAGTTAATTACACAGCCACTTCACCATCCCGAAATACAAGATGGTCAACTGTGGCAGACTGTTTTTTTCTCAAGCGGCTGGTTCCGATGCCAAGCAATCCCAAGCTGAACAGCCACAACACCCCGGGTTCGGGTACTGAGCTGGTGGGAGCTTCCTGTGAGACGGACTCGATATACACACCGGATTGCGGAAATGTGGAATAGCTGCCATCCTCGCCATATAGCCAACTGGTATTGTAGCCACCAATAGAGTCACCCGGCAGCAATTGTTCCAAACGTCCCGTTTCGAAATAGTCATAATAGCTTTCAATTCTGACTGCGCCGTCAGGTGCATAACCGCTGATCTGATTTTCTCCATAAAAGGCTTCGCCTTCATAATGTTGATTCGTCGCGTTCGTGACCTGGGTTACTCCGGAACCGCCCCAGGGCGCATCGGGATTAGCCGGAGTAATATCGCGAACTCCGAACACGGATCCCGAGACGAGTTCGACGCG
>JARRNW010000566.1:0-2557 GCA_037384565.1 Candidatus Thiodiazotropha sp. | reverse complement strand
ACCCGTCATACCCAATGATCCATGCGGTCAAGTGTTGTAGTGCTGCAACAGTTTTTCCGCCTCCTCGGCGGTGACCGGGGCACTGATCAGGGTGCCCTGAATCTCATCGCACTCAAGGTGCTTGAGCACCATGTGCTGGGCTTCAGTTTCAACCCCTTCAGCAATGACTTTGAGATCCAGACTCTTGGCCAGTGAAATGATGGCCGTGACGATAGCCTGGGCATGTTTGTCCGGAAGCAGGCTGTTAAGGAAGGTGCGGTCGATCTTGAGGCTGCTGATCGGTAGCTTCTGCAGATAGTTCATGGACGAAAATCCCTTGCCGAAATCATCCAGTGCGAACTGCATCCCCGCTTCATGCAACTTCAGCATGATATCCCGGGTATGTTCGAAATTCTCGATGAGCGAGGTTTCTGTGATCTCGAGTTCGATCTTGGAGGCGTCTATCTTGCGCCGTTCGCAGATGCTCAGAAACTTCTCCGCCAGACTTGCGTCGCGGAGCTGGACCGTGGAGAGATTAACCGCCAGGCGTATATTCCAAAACCCGCTTTTGTGCCAGCGGCGTAGATCGGCACTGGCTTTTTTGAAGACCCAGATGCCGAGTTTGTTGATCAGGCCGGTATGTTCAGCGACTGGGATGAACTCCGAGGGTGGGATCAGGCCGACCTTCGTGTGTGGCCAGCGGGCGAGGGCTTCCATGCCGGTAATCCGGCCGCTTTGGATGTCGAATTTCGGTTGATAAACCAGCTCGAACTGTTGTCGCACGATCGCCTTGTGCAGTTGGGTTTCCAACCAGATACTGTGGTATGCCTTGCGGTTGATTTCGCGGGAGAAAAACCGGATGCTGTTGCTGCCCGGGTCTTTTTTTGCGACCCGGCGGGCGGTGGTGGCTTTCTGCAGAAGACCGCTTGGGGTGTCATCGTCATATGGAAAGACCGCGATCCCCATGCTGAACGAGAGGAACAGTTCCTGGTCGTCCACATGAATCGGCTTCTTCAGCCGGCTCAGGATACGGTGGGCCACCCAGGTGACGGATTTGATGTCGCTGACTCCGGTGACGATCAATGCGAATTCGTCCTTGTTGAGTCGGGAGATATTGGGAGATGGGTCCTCATGCTGATCGTCGATCACCGCGATGGTGTCGGTTTTTCGTAAGCACAGAACCAGGCGTTCCGCGATCAGTTTGAGAATCTGATCGCCGATGACATAGCCCAGGGCGTCGCTGAGACGGGAGAAGTTATCCACGTCGATGGATAGGATGGCCGTGGATTGATTAGCGCGTTCACTACGCGCCAGCTCCTGGTAGATGCGATCGTTGAAAATGAAGCGGTTGGGCAGTCCGGTCAGCTCATCCTTGCCTTCCCGGCGCTTCATCTCTTCGCGGGTGTATTCCAGTTCCGATTCGAGTTGGCGGATCAGGTCCTCGAGTCTCAGTACCTCGGTCTGCAGACGCCGTTCCGTTTCGGTTTTTTCCTCACCACTCGATTCGATAAACGAATTCACGGAGAGCACCGGATCCTGTCCCGGCTTGCCGGTCAGTTCCGGACTCCAGGCGGCGATGCAGTTGCGCCCACGCTGTTTTGCTTCGTAAAGTGCATGGTCCGCATTGTTTACCAGCAGCATGGCATCGTCGATCTGCTGACCCAGGGCGGCCAGACCGATACTGATGGAGACGGTTTTCGGCACATCGAACAGGCCATGACATTGCTGCAGAATATCCATGCGGAGCCGTTCCGCGATGTCCCGGGCCTGCTCGATATTCGCATCGGGAAGGACCAGTGCAAATTCGTCGCCACCGTATCGACCGACCAGATCTTCGGGCCGGGAGTTGGCACTGAGGGTTTCCGAGATGTGTTTAATGACCTTGTCGCCATTGGCGTGACCGTAGTGGTCGTTGATCTGTTTGAATCGGTCGATGTCCACCATCATGAAAATCAGGTTGCGGTTTTCCTGGATAGAAGTCTTGAACAACTGATCAAGTTTTTTAAAAAACGCACGTCGGTTAAGACAGCCCGTCAGGGGGTATCGGGTAGCGAGAAACTCAAGTTCCACGGTTTTATTACGCAAAGCCTTTTCAGAGATGCGCAGTTTCAATAAGGCGGATTTAAGCTGTCGGTAGTGCTTCTCCAGTTCGGTCATATCGTCGAACGTGGCTAGCACACCCCGCATATGGCCCTGGTTGTCGAAGATCGGGGCGCTGTTGACCGAAAACACCCGTTCGATGTTATTACCTGATTCAAATCGTACTGGGATACCGGGTACCCGTTCGCAATTGTTGAAGCTGATGTGCCAGGGAAGATTTTCGGGGATGTCGGTCCCTTCCCGTTGTTTCCAAAGCAGGTCATCCGCGGTTTTGACGATCAAGTGTGGATTTTTATACCCGGTCTTACAGCTGAACGAATCGTTTGCGAGAAGGATGCGAAAGTTTTCATCCAGTATGAGGAGCCCTTCCGCCAAGGCATTGAAAGCGGATCGTACCCGGTCAGGGATGATGGACTTGATAGCACTCTCGTCAGGGGAGTCGCCTCGCCGCAGCAGGGGGACGATGAGTCCGGTCAGT
>JARRNW010000565.1:0-5572 GCA_037384565.1 Candidatus Thiodiazotropha sp. | reverse complement strand
ACCTTGAGTGCGATGAGATTCAGGGCACCCTGATCAGTGCCCCGGTCACCGCCGAGGAGGCGGAAAAACTGTTGCAGCACTACAACACTTGACCGCATGGATCATTGGGTATGACGGGTATAATGCGCCAAATTGAATCCAATATTATTTGAGAGCGCCCCCTGAGTAATGCTCCGAAGCTTGAAAACAGCATCCAACGTCTGTGCATTAAGCGGATTGTCTGCCCAGCGCTGTTCGCTTTGCCAAACCCGAGTACTCGAAGGTGAACCCGAATCTGACTGATAACATTGATGTTTGTGAACCACTGCACTCTGTTTTTGATGCGGTTCGCACTGCTCACCGCATCCTACGTCTATGACACAATTACATGCTCAAGCAATCCAGAGAGTTCTGTTTCTATCTCATTGACCTGTTTATCATGTTCTACAACCTCTCGATAGAGACGCTGAACAAAACCTCTGGCAACAAATGATGCGGCATTGGGGACAGTCACCGTTTGGGATAGTCTAAAGCCATTCAAAATCAGATGGTTATTTCAAATTACAGTGCTTTCACAACAACGATTAAATAGAGAAAATTAACCGCAAATGAACGCACAATTTACTGGATTTACTGAATTCATTTGCGCAAATTTTAGGTGATTGGCGTGTATTTGCGGTTCAATTTTGTTACGCAAGTGCCCTTCGCCCTAAGCCCCGTTTCGGTGGCTACTCCCGCGACAGTTTATTATCCTCCACGACAACCCGATCGCGGCCTTCTGCCTTGGCCTGGTACAACGCCAAGTCCACCCGCTGCAACAGACTGGTCAGGCTATCCTGATCCCGATAACAGGAGACACCGAAACTGCCGGTCTGCTTGCCCACTTCGGGGAAACAGTGATTGCTGATCGTGATGCGAATCTTTTCCGCCAGTTGCGCTGCCTGCTCGAGATCGGTCTTTGGCGCCAGGATTAGAAACTCTTCCCCGCCCCAGCGGGCAACCGCATCACTGCCGCGGGAAGAGTGGGCGAGGATATTGGCGATCTCCTGCAGCACCAGGTCTCCGACATGATGTCCGTGAACGTCATTGACCTCTTTGAAGTAATCAACATCCAGCATGATTAATGAAAGTGGAGTGGCGTAGCGCTGACTCTGCTTGAGTTCGTACTCGAACAGCTCTTCGAATTTAGCGCGGTTGTAGAGCTTGGTCAGACGATCGGTCGAGGAGAGTTCCTGCAGCAGTTCCTTGTCACGCTCCAGCTTGGCGTTGGCGTGTTCCAGCTCGGACTGGGTCTCTTTCAACGTCTCGTAGGCCAGGGAAAGCTCATCGACCTTTTCGTTGAGCTGTTGGGTGCGCTTCACCACCCGATCCTCTTTCCAGGTAGAGAATAGCACTGAAGCGCCCCCGGTGAGACAGGGGCATACAGAGTATCGATTTCGGATGTTGTTCGAGGATGTATGGATCAGTGGTGAACATTCCTTCATGGGTTGCGTCATGCAATACCAGTCGCTCGCCGGTCCGCGCGACATAGTAGACAATAGCAGAGGAGAGATCACCGCGTAACTCCAACGGCTCGGGTTCGAATACCCGTTTCGTGTATGAAGCCGACTCCGCTTCCAGAATGACGCCCAGATTTCCCTGCTCATCGGAGTTGATTAAAAAACCCCGCTGAGCACCGGCGTTTTCCATAACTATCGACAGGACCTTATCGAGCAATCGCTCCAGTACGATCTCTTCGGCGATCGTCTGGGAGACCTTCAGTACCGATGCCAAATCGAGATTGTGAAGGGATGTTTCGCCGGAGCGGGCAAAGTCGTTTGTGGTCTCCGCGTGGTAATCCACCGAGTCCAACAGCTCACCGAATTTCTCCCGCAACGCCACCACCTTGGCCTCGGCACCCCATCGGCCATAGGCATGCAGCGCATCACGCAGATAAAGGCGTGCGATTTTCAGACGCCCCTTATCCAGAAAGTAGCGTCCTGCCAATTCATTGGCCAGAGCCTCGTCATAGCTATAACCGTTCTCGGACGCCAGACCGATCGCCCGGTCGTAATGGAACTCGGCCTTCTCCGGTTGCGCCGACAGCCGCCAGTACTCCGCCTCCAGCAAAAGGTACTTGTGTGCGTAGTTCATGGGGGCACTTTCCGCCCAACGCTTGAATTCATCCCGCCTGGCATCGAGTGTCAAGAGCATGTGTCGGCGCTGATCGGCTTTGACGTTTTCGGCCAGGGCAAGCCGGTTCAGGGCCGCGTAAAAGCGGTACAGAGGGACATGGATGATTCCCATCACGCTATGCAGATATTTCTCCGCGTTGTCCGCGTGTGACTGCGCCTGATCATAGGCGCCGAACAGATAGCACAGAATCAGTTTGTTGAAGTAGTAAAGAAAGCAGATAGTCTTGTCGTTCTCTTCCTGGAACAGGTGGGCCATCTCCGTCTCACGGAAGGCCGTTCCCTCGAGCTTGAGGGGATTGTCTGCGCGATTCATCAAATTCTGTACGGTCTGGTGGAAGATCTCCGTCCAATGGAGCACCGCTTGCTGATCCAGCCGGGCAATCGCTTTGCGGTAAGTACTGAATTCCTTGTCCGTCTCCGGCAGGTAACGGGCGCTGAACAGGGTATGGTGACAGTAGACGTGCGCACTCAGCGCGGTGAACAGCAGATCGCCCAGTTCCAGACCACTGCGATAGGCATCCAACAACGGCGTCAGGGTCTCTCTCAACGGGTGTTTCCAGTGGTGTACGAAGAGATAGATATTGAGATAGATCTTGGCTTTGAAGTTATGCGCCTTGATACGCTGCATCAAGTCGATGGAGAGGCGACCGAAGGCATCACCGTCATCGTAACGCCATTCCACGGCACATAAGATCAACGCATAGACGGAGTAGGCAAAGGCCGAGTCGGCGGCGTTGCCAAGACTCAACGAGAGTTCCACCTGTTTCAGCACCAGTAGGGTGAAGAGTTCCGGCGAGTAGTTGTACGCCGGGCTGGCCAGGGTGGTGAGGGTATCCATGATAACCAGGGACCAGGGCGCGGGGATCGGTCATCTTCGGCAACTGGCTCAGGCTGTCGATGCTGCGCTGACCGAGGATGTTGTGGATATGCGCAAGGCCGGTACCGAGGGTTTGCGGTGTGACCGGCAGGGGAAAGTGGATACCGAAGTCGTCGAGAAAACCCAACCCGCTCTCCACCGCCTCCTTCAGCTGATTGCGGGCGGTATTGGCGAGAATGCGGATGCGGATGACCTTGGTCTTTTGCAGTATGTCGTGAACATTAGCCAGCACCCGCTCGATCAGTCGTTCCATCGCCTCGTAGTGCTGGCAGAGGTAGGCAGCCTCGGCGGCCTCTTCGGTGAGCGACAGCGTTAACTCGTACGCTTCGCTCCAGGCGGTATCCGGCAACAGGGTAATGCCCTGGCTGAAGTAGCCATAGGCGGCATTGCTGGCGGCGGCCCGTTTGGCCTTTTGCCCGGCCTGTAGATTCAACCTGCTGAGGTGGATCCTCTCATGCGGATCCGTAATCAGAGCCTCACCGAGGTTAAGATGATTGACCAGCGTGAAGATCTGCTCGTCCTGCTGTTCAGACTCCAGACGCTGCAGGAGCAGACGGCCGATGCGCAAATGCATCGCCGGTTTGCTGCCCTCATCGATCAGTGAATAAGCCGCCTGATGGACACGATCGTGCAGAAAGCGATAGGTCTGAGACTCCTGAGCGGAGGTTTCGGTGGAGAGATGGTGCTCACTCATCGGGTAGATCAAACCACTGCGAACCGCAGCCGAGAGTGCCGCAACGCAGGTACTTTCCGGGTGCTCATGAACAATGGCGAGGATCTTGAGATCAAACCGCTCACCAATCCCGGCGGCCAGTTTGAGCGCGGCAAGCGAGGCTTCCGGAAGTTGCCCGATTTTATCAACCATCAGATCCACGACCGAGTCGGCAATCCGCGCTCCGGCGATCTGCCCGGCATCCCAACCCCATTGGCCGAGCTCCGGGTCAAAATGAAGAAAGCCCTTACCGTGCAGGTCGTAGAGCAGCTGAATCAGGAAAAAGGGGTTGCCCTGGGTCTTGTCTCTGCAGATCCGGGCCAGCTCAGCCACTCGCTGCTCATCCGCATGCAGGCTATCCATGATGATCGCCCTGATGTCACCAAGCGCCAACGGCAGCAAAGTGATTTCGGAGAGCACCGCGAGGGATTGGCGGATCCTTTCGAGGGTCAGGCTCAAAGGGTGCGCGGCATCCACCTCATTGTCGCGAAAAGTGCCCACCACCAGGAGGTAACGAGTACCGTCGTCCCCCATGAAGAGTTCCAGAAGGCGCAACGAGGCGCTGTCGGCCCACTGCAAATCATCCAGGAACAGGGTCAATGGGTGCTCCGATGTACAGAAGGCGCGGATGAATCGCTGAAACACCAGATCGAAGCGGTTTTGTGACTCCTGGGGCGGTAGTATTTGAATCGCGGGTTGCGGGCCGATGATGTGCTCGATCTCCGGAATCACCGAAATCACCAGTTGGCCATTCTGTCCCAGACTGTCGAGCAGACGCCGTCGCCACCGCTGAACCTGGTACTCGCTCTCGGAAAGCAGTTGCCTGACCAGTTCCCTGAAAGCCTGAATAAAGGCATGGTAGGGAATGCTACGGTTGAGGGGATCGAACTTGCCGGTGGCGAAATAGCCCCGCTTTTCCACCAGGGGCCGCTGCAGTTCATTCACCAGCGCGGTTTTGCCCACACCGGAGTAACCACCGATCATTACCAGCTCGCAACCATCCAGGCTGATACGTTCGAAGGCATCGAGGAGCACCCCGGTCTCCCGCTCCCTGCCGTAGAGTTTCTGAGAGAGGGTGAATGTGCTTGGCACATCCTGTTCGCCGGGATTGAAGGGCGTTTCGAGATCGCCGCTTTGCAACTGCCGTAGACAAGTCTCGATATCATGCCGCAATCCGTAGGTGCTCTGATAGCGCTCCTCTGCGGTCTTCGCCAGGAGTTTCATGATCACCGCGGAGAGCGCCGGAGGAACAGCCGGATCCCGCTCATGGGGTGGAACCGCCTGTTTGGCAATATGAGCATGCACCAATTCCATCGCGTCGTCTGCCGCGAAGGGGGGTTGACCGGTCGCCAGCTCATAGAGGGTGGCACCAAGGGAATAAAAATCGCTGCGATAGTCCAGCTGCCGGCTGATCCGGCCGGTCTGTTCCGGAGAAATGTAATTCAGGGTACCTTCCACCACCTCCCGATTCAGTCGTACAGCCTTGGTCAGTTGAGGCGATGAGGCGAGCCCCAGGTCGATGAGTTTTACCTGACCGGTTTGCCGGTTCCAGATGATATTCGAGGGGTTGACATCTTTGTGCACCAGATCCCGGCCATGCAATAACTCCAGCCCCTGGATCACCTCGAGAGTGATTTGCAGTGATTCTTCCAGCCCTGGTCGGTCGTCCGCTATGAAGCGGCCGAGCGACGAACCTATCTTTGGCGAACTGTGGGCTTTCATGAGAGTCAGAAAAAAGTGGTGGCTCGGTCCCATCCTGGGTGTCCTGCTGTTCCTCGCGTTGTTCATTGTCCTTACACAGGGCACGGCTCTCGCGCCGTTCATCTATAC
>JARRNW010000564.1:0-3401 GCA_037384565.1 Candidatus Thiodiazotropha sp. | reverse complement strand
GACTTGAAGGAGATTTCACGTTCCGGCGAGATCAGTTCCCGTCGGGTGCCGGTCTCCTGCCCCATCCACACCAGCAGTGACGGGCGGGTTTCGCCCCACACCGGGATACTGCTTTCACGTAGCAAGCGATTCACCGCACGAGCATCGAAACGGGCCCAAAGCAGACGATCCGGGTACTCAGGATCTCCCATCTCCGACTGGCTTGGCAGTGATTTGTAGCGATATTGCTGAATCAGGCTTGAGGCCCGATTGAGCAGCCCGCTCAGATCCGGATTGTTGACCAGGGACCGGTCACCGCTCACCTTTACCAGGACCGCGGCGAAGGCCTCGCGAATGCCCTGGGCACGCGCCTCCGACGTCTGTCCCGACACCGGCACTTCGGCTTCATACAGGTTGCTGACCGTTTCCGCCCCGGCCTTGGGCAGAAACAGGATAAAAAGCAGCACCCCCATCCAGGGCGGAAAAAACATCACACGTGTCGGGTTCATATAGGTCCATGGGCTCCTGATCAGCCTTGAATCTTAACCTGCGGCTGGAAAAGATGACAATTTCAATCGTCCACAGGACCCTGCCGCAGGGCGGATCTTCTGTTAGAATCCCGTTCTCGATTCCCCCTGTCAAACCGGAGTATCCAAACTGTGGCGCAAGAGTCCAAACCCAGCAACCCCGCCTCTCTCAGCTATCGGGACGCCGGCGTGGACATCGACGCGGGCAACGCCCTGGTCGAACGTATCAAGCCGATCGTCAAGAAAACCTTCAGACCCGGTGTACTCACTGGCCTGGGTGGTTTTGGCGCGCTGTTGTCAACGATATCGTGGTCGCCGGTGCGGAACCCCTGTTTTTTCTCGACTACTACGCCACCGGCAAGCTGGACCTGGAGGTCGCCTCCTCCGTCATCAGCGGCATCGCCCGGGGTTGCGAACTGGCGGGGGCCGCCCTGACTGGGGGTGAAACCGCCGAGATGCCGGGCATGTACGATGCGGGGGATTACGACCTGGCCGGATTCTGCGTTGGCATCGCCGAGAAGAGTCGGCTGATCCAACCCGAACGGGTTCAGCCAGGAGATGTATTGATCGGTCTGGCGTCCTCCGGTCCGCACTCCAACGGTTACTCCCTTATCCGCAAGATCCTGGAGGTAAGCAACGCGAAGCTGGACCGCCCCATGGGCGACCAAACCCTGGGGGACGCCCTGCTGGCGCCCACCCGGATCTATGTCAAATCTCTGTTGGCACTGATGCAACAGGTGGAGATCCACGCCCTCGCCCACATCACCGGCGGGGGTCTCCCGGAGAACCTTCCCCGGGTCCTGCCCCAGGGCTGTCAAGCGGTCATAGACAGCGATAGCTGGGAGCTGCCCGCAGTTTTCCAGTGGCTGCGCGAACAGGGCAATCTGACTGCCCATGAGATGCTCAGAACCTTAAACAGCGGAGTCGGCATGGTTGTCTGTGTCGCGGCGGAACAGGCTGAACAGACCCTGGCACTCCTGAGTCAGAGTGGTGAATCCGCATGGCGACTGGGTTCGATTGAGCAAGCCAACAGCGACACGACGGCATCCGTGCGGGTCACCGGTCACCTGGGATGACCTCCCAAACACACCTAAATCTGGTTGTACTGATATCCGGAAGCGGTTCGAACCTGCAGGCAATCATCGATGCATCAGAGATCGATGCCCTTCCCGTACGGATCACCGCGGTAATTAGCAATCGCCCCGGTGTAAAAGGCTTGCTGCGAGCGGAACAGGCGGGCATTGAAACCCGGGTAATTGACCATCGGGAATACCCGGACAGGATCTCATACGATCAGGCATTGATGAAAGAGATCGACGCACACGACCCTGGGCTTGTGATTCTGGCTGGGTTCATGCGCATCCTGACAAACGAATTCGTACGTCACTATTCCGGCCGCATGCTGAATATCCACCCCTCGCTACTGCCGAAATACACCGGTCTGGATACGCACCGCCGCGCCATCGAGGCCGGTGACCAACTGCATGGCGCCAGTATCCACTTCGTCACGGAAAAACTCGATGGAGGACCACTGATTGCCCAGGCGCAGGTACCGATCGAACCCGACGACGACGAACAGCGCCTGGCAGCTCGGGTACTCGAAAGCGAACACCGGCTCTACCCCCTGGCGATTCGGTGGTTCGCGGAAAAACGCCTGATGATGAATGAAGATGGAGATGTCATTCTGGATGGACAGAGACTCGAACAACCTGTGGTTTACAGCACTCAGGATGAGATCCGCTGAATCCCGACCCCAGATCGGCAACCGGAGAACACGGCCCGCCGGTCTGGCAGTTCGTATCCGGATTGGATTCTTCCTGCTGCTTCTGACGGGTTACCCGGTCCACGCCGAGGACCCGCTCCTAAAGCCCTTCTCGGCCACATTCAGCGTACATCGAAACATCGTTCCTCTGGGCGAGCTGCACCTTGAGCTGAACTTCCTGGACGCAGGTGGCTATTCCTATACCGCTCATACCATTCCCGGTTTTCTGGCGGGCCTGTTCAGTCGCAACGAAGTCCTGGAGGAGAGTCGGGGAAAACTCTACCCGGACTGGGTACAACCCAACCGATACCGCTACCAGGATCAGGAAGAAAGCTCCGAGAACATGGAAGTAACCTTCGATTGGAACGACCATGTCGCCGACACAAGCAGTCACGACATCACCTGGTCCCAACCTATCTTCTCAGGCACCCAAGACAAACTCAGCCAACACCTGCAAGTACGACGACATCTGGCCCAGGGGGAAATGCATATTGACTACCAGGTGGCCGAGGGAGGCAAACTTAAAACCTACCAGTTCGTGGTTGACGGAGAAGAACCCATCGAAACCCCCTACGGCACTTTTAACTGCCTGAGAGTGAAGCGACGCAAGGAGTCCGGCCCTCCAGATTACACCATATGGTTTGCCCCGAAACTTGACTTCTTTCCCGTCAGGATCGAGCGAATCCAAGGTGACCGTATCTATCGCATGGTACTTCAGACACTGGAGTCACAGCCAGAGTCATTGCAATAATCTACCCCCGTCGCATATCAGTGCGATGCGGCCACTTTACCAACAAAAATATGCCGTACCTTTCGCACCCGGGGTGTTTGCGCTTCATAGTCTGCGCGACCCACTGTGGGTTTTATACTATGCTGAAGAAGTATACCCAGGAAAGATGCAAGCGTTTTTACGCCACAGCTGCACGGACTCATAGTACGGATAGGTGCTATTTAACTGCATACAGGGAACAAAGTAGCAAAATAATGAAAAAGCGCGCCGTTAAATACAAATATATTTTAATAGCGTTTTCTTTTCTTATTTACATAATAAGTGTTTATATATACACCACAAACACCCTGACAATATAAAAAGAAGAAGCGATAGCCGCAGTTGACGAGCGATTAAAATTAGG
>JARRNW010000563.1:0-3991 GCA_037384565.1 Candidatus Thiodiazotropha sp. | reverse complement strand
ATTGGAAGGAAAAAGGAGGGAAAACATCAAGCATCCATGCATATTCTTCATTACGATTCAGCCCACTAAATAGTGACTAACAACCTACACGAAGTTTAATCCATTTTCAATGCCATTCTCTAGACAAAAAAGCCGGCATGGCGCCGGCTTTAAAAGGTTCCGGACTGATGCCCGGTTCTATCTTTTTATTATTTGTATTCGCCGAACACGAATTTGGGTTTCAGCCAAAGCACCAGCATCGGCAGTATGGTCAACGCGGTCACCACATCGATCAGCAATGCCTGACTGATGTAAATACCCAGCCCCCATGTGTTGGCCAGATCGGTATTGAGCAACGGCACGAAACAGCCGAGCAATACGATCACCGAGATGATGACCGCCGAACCGGTGGTGTTGAGGGTGTTGACCAGTGACTGCTGCCAGTTACCCGCTGTTGCCTCCATCTCTTCACGCAACCTCGACATCATGTAAATGCCATAGTCGATACCCAGTCCCATGGCGATGCTCAACGCCACCTGCAGATGGAACGCTAAATTACCCGACCAGTTCTGGATGGCGGTCATGTAGCCACCCAATCCGTACTGGGCATACAGCGTCACAAACAGCAGTACCATGAGAATGGAGGAGACCACCAGGGAGCGGAAAATCAGTGCCGCGATGACAAACACCGCCGCAGCCGTCAATAGAGGACCGGAGAGCCAGTTCGCCACCGCTACTTCGCGGGTCGCTTCGGTGGCACCGAGGAATCCGCCCAGGCCTGGCCGCACATAGTTCGGTCCATCTACCGACAGTTCGTTGGTGTCACCCGAGAGGTCGTTTACCGGTCCCGAACGCAGGCCAAAATTGACCTTGCTGAATCCAGGATCGTTCTTGTGGTCTTCCAGGTATTGCTGGATATCCATGGTGACCTGGTGGGTCTCTTGCGGATCCATAGTGTTGACGAAACCCATCACTACACCTTCGTTCCAGTTCTTCATAACGAAGGAGTCCATGTCACCCTCTTCGGTCATGGTTTCGAGCAGCCCGTTATACAGTTGCACGATACCATTCCCGTCACGGTCATCCTCCGGATCGATGGAACGGAGTTTTGTGCTGGTGGGAATGTATAGATCCTTGACATTCGGTTTTTCACCCGGTTCGGCACTCAACAACATATTCACCAGACGGATATACTGGGCATAAGAACCGGTGAAGCCGATGAAGGGATGCGCCCGCATCCACTCCTCCAGCGCCTCGATATCCGCCAATACATCAGCTTGGTTGAACACGCCCTGGGCGCCACAGGGATCGGGATCCCAACAGTTCAACTTCTGTTTGGCGGCCTTACAGGCAGCCACCTTTTCCTGGGGATCCTCGATGTCGTAGATGCTCTCGGGGAAGGGTGTATCCAGACAGAGTTCCGCTACCGGCTCTTTGCCGCGTATCGGTATGGATACCGAAATTACCCCCGGCATGATCTCATTCAACCTTTCGATGTGCTGAATGGTGATGGACTTCTGCTTGAATGCGGCTCGGGAGTAGTTGATACCCTTCTCCACACCCGGCATCAGGTCCTCACTTGTGCCGTGGAGAATATCCGTTTCATAAGTCGACCATGCCAGAATAGCTGCCACAATTCCGAGGGGGATGATCTTGCCGGGACCGGATACCAGACCGGAAAGTACGCTACCCACCTTGCTTTCCCAACTGTGCTCGGGTTCGGTGAGGGCCTCCCCTTTACCCACGGGAAAGGTCATCATCAACAGTGGGATCAAGGTGGTGGTGGTCAGAACCAGGGTCAGCATGCCGAACATACCGAAGTAGGCATAGGCTTTGTAAAACGAGATATCCACGGTTGCCAGGGTCGCGAAACCCACCATGTCCGTAATGATGGAGAGGGTCGCCGGAACAATGGTGTGTGAAATCGCCACTCGGGCCGCCGAAGTGGTATCCCCGGTTTTGGCCTGTTCCTGTAGGAATCGTCGCGTCACCTGAACCGAGTGACCAATACCGATGGCGAGCAGCAGCATCGGGGTGAGCACCATCATGGTGGTCAGCTTGAAGGCGGAGAATCCCATCAGCCCCAGGGTCAGGAGAATGGTGGCACTGACACCGATTATCGGGAACAGAGAACCCCGCCAGTTGCGGAATTCAAACCACAGCGCCGCGATGACGATCGCGAAGGAGATGACGAACAGCCACCACTTGTTGACCAGGTCGGCGAGCATCCAGGCGAGGAAGTAGGGCTCGCCCGCAACCAGTACCTCAAAGCGATCATCCTGACCGTACTCGTCCATCATGCCGCGCACTTCACGCACCCAGGGCAGGTAGATCTCCTTTACATCATCGGTATAGTCGCCAATGATATAGAGGGACTTGGCGGTACAGTGCTTGGCATCCTTATCCTTGAATTCGCACTTGTTACCCTGGGCATCCTCGAAGCCGACCAGCATCGGACCGATGACCGGGTTCTCTTCAATACCCTCTTTGAGGAAGGCGAGCTGTTCCTTGGCTTCAGCGGGATCCTCACTGATTCCGGCAGTGGGAATCAGACGCTTGAAAACCAATCCGTTTTCATCCGCGCCCATGAATTTAATCTTTTTCGCCGCCACATCGATGACCTTGTTCACAAACCAGTTCTGGTAGACATCCCCCTCCTTGATCCGCAAGGCGAACACCATCAGGTTCCCCATGCCGAAATTGTGTTCCGCATAGAGGTTAGTGGCGACATAGCGGTTACTCGGCGGAAGCAGGGTATCCGGGTCGTTACGCATGTTGAGATTCTTGACCTGCAACGCCGCGATAAGGGTGACGACCAGCAGTATCAGCATCAGGGGCCAACGGAATTTGATGACGAAATCGGCGTATGCCTCGGCCCAACGATTACCGGATTGATCATTTGATGCAGAGCCACTCATGGCGCATCTCTCCTACAGAATGCTCAGACAGGGAGATGAAGACAACAGGTCTCCGTGCCGGAAGGTTTGTGACAGTCGTTTAGTAGTGTGTTTCAACCGATCGCTAAAACGGGGGATTGGGGGGTACCCGGCATGTCGCTCCCATGCCACACGCCGATACCCCGTTGGATCCCTAAATTATTCGAAGATCCATTTCAGCCCCACCTGAACATTCGAGGACTTCTCGAACTGTCCAAAGGTGGTGTTTTCATCGCCCCAGTAGTTATTCCACTCAGCGGATCCGATGACGGTGTCAGAGAAACTGTACTCCATATCGAAGCGGTTCCACTTACCACCCCCCTCTTCGTAGATGAAGATATTGTTCCAGCGATGTTCCTGAGAATCGCCAAAGGGGTCACGCAAGTCCGCTTGTCATCCTGATAGTCCAGATTGACGTACTGAATGAACTGACCGCTCACCATCATATTGGTGAACACATTGATGTCGGCGCCAATTACATATTTGAAATAATCAGCATCTTCCATCCTAAGCGAGGTCGTCATATCGCCGATTCCCAGCAAACGCTTATCAATGACGGGTTGCTTGTCATCCTGGTCATAGAGAAACTCACCTCGCAGAACCACGGGAGCGACCGGTGTATCAAGGGCGTAGTCGAATGAAGCGCCGAAGCTGTTTACCCGATGCAGAGACTCGGTAAACCGAAGCTCGATGGGATTGGCGCTGTACGCCCCCATACCACCCGTCGGGTCATAAGCGCCATAATATTCACCAGCTGAATTATGCAGGAGAATCGTGGTAGGCGCGGCTGCGGTCAAATCACTGGGAACCTGATCAACACCCAGGTTACTGCTCAAATCCGCCAGATCGGGCATGCCATCGGGACCCGGGGCACCCGTGGTGTTATTGACGAAGTCACCGCTGGTGGCCCGCTGCACGGTCAACTCTTCTCCGCTGACGGAATCATTCCAACTCAGTGAAATGTCCGGGTTAGCACTGTAGTGGTGGAAATAGTTCAGCGAGTAGTTGAAACCGGCATCGGTGTAACCCTTGAAGCGAAAACCGCCATTTACATCGCTGTCTTCCGGATAATCCCT
>JARRNW010000562.1:0-3797 GCA_037384565.1 Candidatus Thiodiazotropha sp. | reverse complement strand
CCACGCTCCTGCGTTGGAACGTATACAGTAGGTAGGGTAATGAAGCGAGGTATTGACAATGACCCGATATGCGTTCCCACGCAGGAGTGATGTGGCTAGACTATCCCGGACACACAACCTCAAGTAATCTTGGGGCCTAACCGGAGAGTGTGTACCGATGAGTAACCAGCAGAAGCAGAACCACTATACATCAGAGTTTAAAGAGTCAGCGGTGAAGCTGGCAATAGAGAATGATCAGTCGGTTTCCAAGACGGCAGATGAGCTTGGGGTAAACCCAAATACCCTGCATACCTGGATAAGCAAGTACCGTGGACCTCAGGTCCAGAAGGCTGGCCAGGTCAACGACGAACATCTCTATGACGAGTTGAAGAGATTACGCAAGGAAAACAAACGCTTAACGGAGGAGCGCGATATATTAAAAAAGGCGGCAGCGTACTTTGCGAAGGAAAGCTCGTGAAGTACGCATTTATCGAGCGCCACCATAAGACATTTACCGTGACTCGGATGTGTAAGCTGATGGACGTCTCCCAAAGTGCCTACTATGAATGGCAGAAGCGGCCAGAGAGCACTCATAGCATTGAAGACAAGCGCTTGGGCGAGAAAGTGAAAGAGAGTCATGAGAAGAGCCGTGGCACCTACGGCGCCAGGCGAATTCTCAAAGATTTGTTGGATGATGAAGAATCAATCAGCCGCACTCGCGTGGGCCGTCTGATGAAACAGCAGGGCCTGGAGAGCAAGAGTAAGCGTAAATTCAAGGCAACGACCCATTCTAACCATGGCCGTCCTGTTGCGCCGAATCTGCTAGAACGGGAATTCATGGTTGAGAAACCTGATTCCGTATATGTCGGTGATATCACCTACATTCAGACCGTAGAAGGATGGCTCTACCTCGCCGTCTTGATTGACCTTTACTCCAGGTCCGTTGTGGGTTGGGCGATGTCGGAGCGAATGCCTGCGCAACTGGTCAATGATGCATTGCTGATGGCGATCTGGAAGCGCAAGCCGTCTAAGGGCCTGATGGTTCACAGTGATCGTGGTAGCCAATATGCCTCTGATCTTTATCAGAAAACTATCAAAGACCATGGCTATATATGTAGCATGAGCCGGAAAGGAAACTGCTGGGATAATGCGCCTTCAGAGAGCTTCTTCCATACACTGAAGACAGAGTTGATCTATCACAGACGTTACCAGACCAGGCAGCAAGCTAAGCAGGATATTTTTGAGTATATCGAGGTGTTTTATAACCGCCAGAGACGGCACTCAACAATCGGCTATCAAACGCCATTGGATTATGACAAAGCGTATCGAGATGTTGCGTAATTATTTGTCCGGAAAAGTCTTGCCACATCATGGATGTTCATGTAGTTGTTTCGTCTGGCGGATGTTCGGACAGGACACCGATTGGCTGAATATTTTTAAGATTTTTTGGGGTGTCCTTGAATCTTGTGTCTGTCTCGGTAGTAGTACAGCTAAGGCGTCCACCACAATCCACCACCATTAAATGTATAACGCAATTCTTGAGAGTCATTTCGATAATTTGTTTTTAGCATTATTATACCATTATTTCCTTCTTGGTTTAGTTCTACATTTCTACTATTTGATGGTATTGCATACAGAAAACCAGGCGTTGAACTATCCGTACCTAGAGGTGCAGGTGAGTAGCCTTCGGTAATCAGAATATACTGGCCATCGGGAGACCAAGCTAACGATCCAAATAGTTCATACCCACTAGAGCTAACAGGAACATGTGCGAACCTATGTAAATCGGACCCGTCTATATTTACAATCCAAGGTGTTTGTTTAATTGGGACGTCTGCCGTAACTGCGTGATCCTCAAATAGCATAAATGCAATTTTGGTGTCATCAGGACTTACTCTAACAGATCCTCCAATTCCAGCGATATGAGAAAGTTCAGGATGATCTCTTACGTCAAATATTTTCGATCCTTCAGTGCTATAGGGTGATGTTATATAAATAGCGCCGTTGTATGCAAAAACAATCCTATTACCGGTAGTCCAGTCAAACGCGAGAGGATTCCCATCGGACATTTCTGTATATGCCACTTCTTCATTTAGATTATTATTAAGAATTAACAGCGTTGGCGGATCGACGTAAATAGCCCGATTAAATGTAAATGCATAATATTCACCATCCCTTGACAGTTTGGCCGTGTCTACTTTTTTATTGAGTGTATACCTATCACCTATCAGTTCACCTGTCACCGTATTATGTATTTCAATACAGTCAAGCGTATACCCTTCCACACAGTCATTAATTGCAACAATATACTTACTACCATCTATACTTGGATAAGCGAAATAGTCAGGTGAGCTACCATATTTTGTATTCGGATCATGATCGGTACAATCAAAATCGTTACCGATAATGTCAAAATCTAAACAATAGCTATCCCAGATAATACCAGGTATTCTCTTGCTTTTTCCCGTTTGTACATCAATTATCCATCCGTTACTTGTAAATATTCGACCTGTGAGTAGATTTAACATTGTCATTGCCATCAGCTGTGGTTAAAAGCACAAATACCAGACATCTCTCGATGCCTGGTATCTAGTACAATAGAAAGATAAATTATTACTGCTTTCTGGCCATAGAAGACAGTCCTTCACCTATAGATTTGAGCACAGTTTATGTTGCTTCAGAGCACATAGCAAAGAGCTTCGCCTCAGCTTGAAATTCAGCTTGAGCTACAGTGAAATCTTTTCCTTTTTCTTGTTTGATTTTTGCCTGCTCTTTTTCTGATTTACCCTCAAGATCAGCGTCATCTACTTTTGAATCTTCCATTCTATCTTGGGCTTGCATCATCTTTTGAAGGTGATCGCCAGTCATTTCACCCATAGCTTTTGCTAAAGCAACAAGCCAACTGCCACTTCCACTTTTCGCTTTTTTATCATCTTCACTACAACTTGTAGTCACCGATGACCTGGCATCAGTGGTATCGCCTGCCTGGGAAGTAGAATCAGCTTCATCACTAGATGCACTTGCACCGCTGCCCGCTGCCGCTCCAGACCCTGCTCCATCATTTGCAGCACAGCCGCCATCCTCGGCGCCGCTGCCAATCATCTCACGAACAACATCTTCAATCGCCTGGCGGACCATATCCTGAACAGAGCCACCATTCTCACATCCACCGCCTTGGAGCTTTTGCATGATCTAATCGACAACCTTATCAACGATCTTGTCAATCAAGCCACTCATTGAATTGTCAGTATCCTGCTGACATCCGGGCGGTGTCGGTTCGGCTGGGCAACCCTGCTGAACATCCTGCAATGCCTGGCACAGTTCATCTTTGGCGAACTGAGGAATGCCAGGGGCGCACTGAATCGCCTGACTCAGTTGACTGACCAGCGATCCCAGCATGTTGTTGTTCATTGCGCTTTGAACATTCGACTGGCCGTGCTGACCAATCAAGTTTTCAAGCATTCTGCACAAACAGAATATTCATCCAAACCGTTTTCACTGTAACCAAATACATATCAAAATTACATTGGGAATTACCCTGTCAGACCAGACTGACATACCTAGGCGCAGTGATATTTATGCCTGTCCGCATGAAGCTGTGGCTGTCGGACCGAGTAACGAGATAACGACCCCCTGAAAAGGGGGAACAGGAGTGAACCGCATCGCATTATCGGTAATTGCTCAGCAAAAAAGTCGTCATGAGCAGTCGATATTTTAATTTGGCTATATCCGAATCTCGCAACGACATGGTATTCAGTTGGCAGCAATATAATATACTCTTCTCTGTGATTCATAGTGTGCGAAACCTGACTGGAATT
>JARRNW010000561.1:0-2612 GCA_037384565.1 Candidatus Thiodiazotropha sp. | reverse complement strand
CGCGTATTCACTAAGCCCGCGGGATTCCGTATGATCGGGCCTTTTTACAATTGGCCGCAGATCAGCACGACTATTCCTTATGAGCGACCCCATCGATCCAAGTTTTGAGGGTATCGAGCGCGTACCCCTCGATCAGTTCACCGAGAAGGCGTACCTGAACTACTCCATGTACGTGATTCTCGACCGCGCCCTGCCCAATATCGGTGATGGACTCAAGCCGGTTCAACGCCGCATCGTCTACGCGATGTCCGAGTTGGGGCTCAGCGCCGGCGCCAAATTCAAGAAGTCGGCGCGTACCGTGGGTGATGTACTGGGTAAGTTCCATCCCCATGGGGACAGCGCCTGTTACGAGGCCATGGTGTTGATGGCCCAGAACTTCTCCTATCGCTATCCCCTGGTGGACGGGCAGGGCAACTGGGGCTCGCCGGATGATCCCAAGTCTTTCGCCGCGATGCGCTATACCGAGTCCCGTCTGACCCCCTATGCGCAGCTGTTGCTGTCCGAGCTGGGGCAGGGCACGGTCGACTGGGTGCCCAATTTCGACGGCACACTGCGGGAACCCTCGATTCTACCGGCCCGGGTACCTAACGTGTTGCTCAATGGCACCTCGGGCATCGCCGTGGGCATGGCCACGGATATCCCGCCGCACAACCTGCGCGAGGTCATTCAGGCCTGCATCCATCTGCTGGAATCCCCCAAGGCGACCCTCGAAGAGCTGATGATGCACATCCATGGCCCGGACTATCCCACCGAGGCGGAGATCATTACCCCGACCCATGAATTGACCCGGATCTACCAGAGCGGCAACGGGTCGGTACGCATGCGTGCCTGTTATGAGCGGGAGCAGGGGGATATCGTCATCACCGCGTTGCCGCATCAGGTCTCCGGAGCCAAGGTGCTGGAGCAGATCGCGGCCCAGATGCAGGCTAAGAAGCTGCCCATGGTGGAGGACCTGCGGGATGAATCCGACCATGAAAACCCCACTCGCTTGGTGATTGTGCCCCGTTCAAACCGGGTTGACATGGCACGTCTGATGTCGCACCTGTTCGCTACCACGGATCTTGAGCGCACGTACCGGGTTAACCTGAATCTGATCGGTATCGACGGTCGGCCCGCGGTCAAGGATCTGCGCACTCTGTTGAAGGAGTGGCTCAGTTTTCGCACCGAAACGGTGCGCAGGCGTCTGCAGTTTCGGCTCAATCAGGTGCTGGAGCGGTTGCATATCCTCGAAGGCTTGATGATCGCCTACCTCAATATCGATGAGGTGATCGCGATTATTCGCTACGAAGACGATCCCAAGGCGGAATTGATGCAGCGCTTTTCCCTGAGCGCGACCCAGGCCGAGGCGATCCTCAATCTGCGCCTGCGTCATCTGGCCAAACTGGAGGAGATGAAGATCAAGTCCGAACAGGCCGAGTTGGAGAAAGAGCGTAAGTCACTGGAACTCATTCTGGGATCTGAAAAACGCTTACGCACCTTGATTCGCAAGGAGTTGCAGGCGGATGCGGACCAGTATGGCGATGAACGGCGCTCCCCCATCGTCGAGCGACAGGCCGCCGAGGCCCTGGATGAAACCGACCTGACCCCCAGTGAGTCGGTGACCGTTGTACTCTCGGAGAAGGGCTGGGTAAGGTCCGCGAAGGGCCACGAAATCGACCCGACAACCCTCAACTACCGGGCCGGTGACGGGTTTCTGGCCGCCGCCCGACTGCGCAGCAACCAGCAGGTGGTGTTCCTCGATTCCAGTGGTCGCAGCTATTCGCTACTGGCCCACACACTGCCTTCGGCCAGGGGTCAGGGTGAACCCCTGACCGGTCGCCTCTCACCGGCGGCCGGTATCACCTTCTGCGCCGTGCTGGGCGGCGACCCGGGGAGCGAATACCTGCTGGCCTCGGATGCCGGTTATGGATTCCGGGTCGGGCTGACGGACATGCTGGCAAAAAACAAATCGGGCAAGGCGCTGCTTTCACTACCCAAAGGGGCTCAGGTGCTGCCCCCGATACCTTGTCAAAACGTCGCCACGGACCGGGTCGTAGCGATTACCAACGAGGGCCGGATGCTGGTTTTCCCGGTTGGGGAATTGCCGCAACTTGCACGAGGCAAGGGTAACAAGATCATTGCGATTCCCCCCAAGCGGGTTGCCGATCGGGAGGAATTCATCGTAGCCCTGGCGGTGGTACCGCAAGGGGGCAGCTTGACCGCCCATGCCGGTAAGCGCTATATCGTGCTCAAACCCGCTGATCTGGACTCCTACCAGGGGGAAAGGGGGCGCCGGGGCGCCAAGCTGCCCCGTGGTTTTCAACGAGTGGATCGTGTCGAAGTGGGTTGATGATTTTTTAACATTATGATTATAAACGAGTATTAAGCGCCGTGGACGGGAACTCACAGCGCCTGATGGGGGCAAAGCCGTTATCTATGATCACGAACGTGGAGACTTGGCCTTTTCGTCGTTATAATGGATCGTTTATAGTCGACTGACGATGGCAAGGGCTGTCGTTGCGACGAATCCTGCGAAAGTGGCGGAATTGGTAGACGCGCTGGATTTAGGTTCCTGTGGGGTAACCCGTGAGAGTTCGAGTCTCTCCTTTCGCACCAATTCTCTGTCGGCCGTG
>JARRNW010000560.1:0-2620 GCA_037384565.1 Candidatus Thiodiazotropha sp. | reverse complement strand
CAGGATTGGCCAGCCAAGGATCAGATCGCCTTCATCAACCGCCTGGAAGAGAAGATCAACTACTACCAGGTGCTGCACGACCATACCGACCTCTGGGTATCCTTGGACGGTGGACCGGTAACCGGAGACTCGGTATTTCCGATCAGCCTGGAAATGCTCCCCTGACATCCGACACAGCATGACGACAGTGACTTCCCAAACCAACGGTGCGCCCGCACCGGGCCTGACGGGCGATCGTGTATTGATCTACCACTTGCGCGATGTAGCCAAAACCCGCCAGGCCGAAGGCACCGCTTTCCGCTTACGCGTACCGAGCCTGCAGATCGCCCTGGGTGAGAAAATCGCCCTTATCGGCGAAAGCGGGTGCGGCAAGAGTACCCTGCTGGACATGCTCTCCATGATTCTCAAGCCCAGCGAAATCGGCTCCTTCCGTTTTCGCCCGGAACGTGGCGCTGAGCCGGTGGACATCTCCCATCTGTGGGACAAACAACAACTCAACCAACTGGGAGACCTGCGCCGTCTACGCATCGGTTATGTGATGCAGACCGGCGGCCTGCTACCTTACCTTACCGTACGGGAAAACATCAGCCTGTCCAGGCGTTTGCTCGACATGCCGGATGACGGACTGGTTGAGGAACTGACCGGGGATCTGGGCATCAAACAGCACCTGGACAAACTGCCCCACAAGCTGTCGGTCGGCGAACGTCAACGGGTCGCCATCGGCCGCGCCCTGGCGCACCGTCCATCCATCGTGATTGCCGATGAACCCACTGCTTCACTGGATCCTATTGCCGCTGAACGCATCATGTCCCTGTTTATCGAACTGGTAGATGAATTGCATATCACTCTGATACTCGCAAGCCACGCCTGGAGACACATCAACCGCCTTGGCCTGAGACACCTCGAGCACCACACAGAACGGGCGCAGGACGGCTCATTGACCGAAACCGTGGTGACCGGCTGATGAAACACAGACTCAAGGATATCGTCTGGCTGGCGGGCCGAGACTACCGCAACGAGTGGCAGATGTCCGGTTTCTTCGTGCTGGCTCTGGCCGCGGTACTGGGACCCATGATGATCCTGTTCGCCCTCAAGTTCGGCATCATCGGCAGCATGCTCGACAACCTCATCGAGGATCCACGAAACCGGGAGATCCATCCGATTGGCAGTGGCCGCTATGATCCCGCCTGGATTGATCAACTGCGCTCGCGCCCCGAGGTATCATTCATCATGCCACGAACCCGCGCCATCGCCGCGACCATCGATCTGGACAGTGCGACCTCGAAACGAATCGTCTCCGTCGAGATGATCCCCAGTGGCGCGAACGACCCTCTGTTGTACGGCCACATAACACCCGACACTACGGAGGCCCTGGTACTCTCGCGCAGCGCTGCTAAAAAACTCAACGTTCAGGTAGGCGACCAGGTCGACGGCAGTCTGGCACGACGCTATCTCGGGCGCAGCGAACGGGTGCACCTCAAACTGAAGGTGGTGGATATCGCGGATACCGCGAGTTTCTCCCGTGACGGCGCATTCACCAGCCTCACCCTGCTCGAATACGCGGAAGCCTTTCGGGACGGTCATGCGGTACCCGAGTACGGGTGGACGGGATCGACGCTACCGGAGCAGGAACGCTACTATCCCAGTTTCCGTCTCTACACCGATTCCATCTATAACGTGAGCCGGATGAGCGAGGCCCTGAACAAACTTGGTATCGAGGTCTCGACCCGGGCAGCCGACATCGAGATCGTGCGCGATATGGACCGCAACCTGAGCCTGGTCTTCTGGTTGATCGCCGTGATTGGACTGGTGGGATTTTCATTTTCCCTGGGAGCGAGTCTGTGGGCTAACGTGGATCGCAAGCGCAAGGAACTGAGTGTGCTCAGACTGGTGGGGTTTCGTACCGCGGAGATTGTCTGGTTCCCGGTGATTCAATCATCATTCACCGCGCTTCTGGGCTGGCTCACCGCATCCCTGATCTACCTGGGAGTGAGTTACTCCATCAACCATCTGTTTGCCACGCAAATGCAATCCGGTGAACAACTCTGCCGCATGCTTCCTGAACACTTCGGAGTGGCGCTCGCATTGACCCTGGGGTTTGCTATTCTAGCTGCTACACTCGCAGGATTACGGGCGGCACGTATCGAACCGTCAGAGGGTTTGCGGGATATTTGATAGAATCCAGGAGTATCGCACCTTCAAGCATTCTGGATCGCTCGTTCCCCAAAGCATGGGAACGATCGTACGAAAAAATTGCCTACAGGTGAAGGTTTGGGTTTGGTATAGAAATCACCAACTTTAGAAAAAACGCCAGCATAGTAATACGTAGCCTGCGCACTCAATGACACAGACGTCAGTAACAATCCAAGTATGAGTGAACGAAAGAGTATCTTCTTATTTGCTCAAGTTTCGGAGTTCAAATCTGGCACTTAATCACACGGAAGCCGATTTAAATCATTGCGCTGGATGCCTTATTATACCGTCATCCGAGATATCGACAACTGCTAATGGCAGATGAACCCATCGCGCCATAACGATACGCATGAGAGTTGAGATTGCGTAGGATGCGGTGAGCTGTGCGAACCGCATCAATAACGAGCGTGGTGGCTCACGAACATCA
>JARRNW010000559.1:0-3789 GCA_037384565.1 Candidatus Thiodiazotropha sp. | reverse complement strand
TGACGGAGTTACGCCTCGATCTCTCAACCGCCCATGATCGGGTGATGGCCGACCCGGTACGTCTGGAACAGGTGCTGGTCAATCTCATCGCCAATGCAGTCAATGCGATGGAGGCGCAGAGCACACGCTGGGTCAGTATCACCAGCTCACAACGGGATAGGCGTCTGCAGGTGAATATCCAGGACAATGGTCCCGGCATACCGGATGATCACCTTAAGTGTATCTTCGATCCCTTCTTCACCACGCGGGAAAGTGGACTCGGTTTGGGACTGTCCATATCTCAGCATATCATCGAAAGTATGGGTGGAACCCTCAGCGCGCACAATAGTGCGGATGCCGGGGCGGTTTTTGCTCTGGTGTTGCCGTTGGAGGAGAGTGGAAAGGTGAATGATTAATTGTGATTTGTTTTATGATTATAGGGACTCCACTTTCGCTAATTCATAGTTAACCATTCAAAATTTAAAAAAACTGAGGTTCCCACCCAGAATGTCTCCTCCCGGCTCAGTCATTTTCATAGACGATGAAAAGCACATCCGCATCGCCAATACCCAAACATTGGAGTTAGCCGGGTTGGCGGTGCAGGCCCTGGAGCGTGCGGAACTCGCTTTGCCGATGCTGTCTCATGACTGGCCCGGGGTGGTGGTCTGCGATATCAAGATGCCGGGCATGGACGGCATGTCGTTTCTGCGTAAGGCGTTGAGCGTCGATCGGGATCTGCCGGTAATCCTGATTACCGGGCACGGGGATATCGCCATGGCGGTACAGGCAATCCGTGACGGAGCCTATGATTTCATCGAAAAGCCCTTTGCCGCCGATCTGCTTGTGGAGACGGTGAAGCGGGCCTTGGACAAACGTATGCTGACCCTGGAAAACCGCAATCTGCGTTGCGAGCTGGAGACCCAGAACAACCTGCCCGGCCAGCGCATTATTGGCCGGTCATCCGGGATGCAGCGGCTGCGCGCCACGATCGCGCAGATTGCCGACACCGACGCGGATGTGCTGCTGCTGGGTGAAACAGGGACCGGCAAGGAACTGGTGTCACGCTCACTGCACGAGCACAGCCGGCGGCGCAATTACCATTTTGTCGCGGTCAACTGCGGCGCGGTTCCCGACAGCCTGATCGAGAGTGAACTGTTCGGTCATGAGCCCGGTGCCTTTACCGGTGCCAAAGGGCGACGGATCGGGCGTTTCGAGCATGCCAACCACGGCACCCTGTTTCTCGATGAGATCGAAAGCATGCCGATACCGGTTCAGGTACATCTGCTGCGTGTACTGCAGGAACGCAGTATTGAAAGGTTGGGCTCCAATACCTCTATACCTCTGGATCTGCGGGTGGTGGCGGCTACCAAGGTTGATCTCAAAGAGGCGAGTGAAGGGGGCGCGTTTCGCGAGGATCTGTACTATCGGTTGAATGTGGTCACCCTTGAGATTCCACCGCTGAGGGATCGACGCGAGGATATCCCACTGTTGTTTCACCATTTTCTGCTCATGGCTGGGGCAAGATACCAGCGAGAGGCGCCGTTGCCGAACGGAGAACAGATGCGGGTGCTGTTGAGCCATTCCTGGCCGGGTAATGTGCGGGAACTATGCAACATTGCCGACCGCTACGTACTGCTCGGGGAGAATGTGAATTACGATCTGCCGGCACTGATGCGCAGTGAGAGTAGCGAGACGGCGATTACCTTGAAACAACAGGTGGATTGTTTTGAAAAGAGTCTGATCAAGCAGCAGTTGGAACTGCAGAAGGGTAACCTGAAACGCACATTGGAGGTTCTTGGCATTCCCCGCAAGACTCTTTACGACAAGATGCGCAGATACGGTCTGGATAAAAATCACTATAAAGAGCAGTAATCCCTCGTTCTGTTTTTTATGGTGTCGTTCACATAAACAGTCGATTCCATGGGGTAGTTTTATGCAGCCCAGGGCTAGTGTGGTGAAACAATTGAAAAGGAGATGTCTGGGATGCAAATGGATAGACGCGGTTTTTTGAAGGGGGCCTTATCAACAGGGGTTCTGACGGCCATTCCCATGCTGGGTTCTGGACCCAGGGCAGCTTTGCCACCTCAGGGTGGACGCGCCTGGAACTACATTGGCGTTCACTATCCCACGGATGCGCTCCCCGGGATTGTCGGATCACCCACTACCATACCTATCATGCCCAGTCTGCCGGATGGTGCCTACTACACAGCCCATGACTGGCACACCTCGCATGCCAACAGTTACGATCCCTGTACATTGGAGGCCCCCAGTCCAGCCGATTCTGTGGTGGTCGGGAGTTACGTGGTCAACCGGTTTCATTCCGCCGCAACAGATGAAGATCTAGGCGACAATGCTGCCGACGGTATCGTTTATGGAACCCGGACCAGGCCTCGCCGTACTTTGCCCGAGATCATGCCAGCCCCAGCGGGAACCCGGGTGTTTATATATGGTGATGGCACCCCACGTCCAATGGCCTACAATACCCATCGTGGGTCTTTGAAGGAAACGCCTCCAATCCCTGCTGGATCGTCGGTATCGATGCACCACGCGTGGCATGCAATGAGGTGGAGATCCGCCACTCACGGCACCTCATCATTGATGGGGTTATTTTCGATACGGATGTTTACTATGGTGCTTCTATTACGGTGAATGAAAGCGCGTATATCACCGTTCGCAACAGTGCGCAATACGGGATTAACCACAACGGTCTCTTTGATGTCAGTCAGTCGCAGTTTGTGATGTATTACAACAACGAAGTGGCTTATACCGGTTATGAGAATGGAGTTTTCAACAGTGCCGATCGGCACGGGGTAAGACCACTCTACGGGGCGCGCTATGTCTGGTTTGTGGATTGCCATATCCATTCTCTGAGCGGAGACGCCATGCAGTCCGGCAACAGCGCTAACTCCAATCCCCAATCGGAATCCCCCCACTATATCTATTTCGCCAACAATCATTGCCATCACTGCGGCGAAAACGCGGTAGACAATAAAAATTCCTACCATGTCGTAATCAGTGAGTGCTATTTCCACGATTTTAAACCCGAATACAATCCCGATGGCGGGACTGCGGTGATTTTGAGCAATAATGATGAGGGGCCCTGGACCGGGTATCACTGGATCATTGGCTGTCGCATTCATGACTGCGAAAACGGTATTCGGGATTCTTCGGATCAGGAAGGCGAGGTTTCCTATGCTATCGGCAACATCCTGTACGATATCGCATCGGGCGCTCTGGTCGAGCAGGATAGCAACCGTGAAAATCACGAAACCGTCTATTGGGTGAACAATACGGTGCACGATTGCGGATACGGATATGTGCGGGCTCGCCAGCAAAGTACCTATACATCATATATCGAAGGGAATTTGTTCCACCGCATGCGCAATTGCGTATTCGCATCGATGGGCGGATCCGGTGTCAGAGAAAATAATGCGGACGCGCAGGTGCATGTATACTACAACCTGATGTTCGGCAACGCTTCGGAAACTCCAACTAGCGGATGGGCATCCTGGTCAGGCAACATTGTAGGGGATGGCGCAGATGAGGACCCATTACTGGCCGATCCGGATTCATTGAATTTCGCCCTGGGCGAAGGAAGCCCGGCAATCAACGCAATCCTGAACCAATCCCAGGCATTCACCCATTTTCGTGATCTGTATGGCCTGGATATCCGTTGTGACTATTTGGGTAGTTTGCGTACTTCGGGGAATATGGATATCGGTGCGACCGAACGACAGAGTGGCAACGCGCCGGGATTGGCGCCTCCCAATCCACCGGTATTGCAAATCAGTTCCATCGATAATCTGCTAC
>JARRNW010000558.1:0-2644 GCA_037384565.1 Candidatus Thiodiazotropha sp. | reverse complement strand
AAGGATCGCTAACTGTAGTATTTCACGACCTGATCGGCGAGTAGACAGAGGTTGTCTTCTGCAAAGGCGTAACCCAAGCCGAAGGCCACACTCTCCAGGTTGTCTGCCTGGGCATGGGGTACTCCGTACTCGGTACGGATGAGGGTGACATCCAGCACGCCATCCGGATCGAAATTGACGGATTGCTGGTTTGAATCGTCCCCATCGCCGCAGGCACTGAGAAATAACAAACCCGATAGTACAACGGCGTGACAACGGCTCGGGGAGGAAAAATTGGGGATTAGCATGGATCGTTCATTGTATCTTTGCGCCACCCTGCTGTGAGTCGCGCACTTCCTGAAATCCGGTCGGGGCAGTCCGGCGTCGCATACCACTTTAACCCATTTGATCCCCGATCGGGAATTCCCGACCGAGTTACCCCATAACCCCCAGAGCGGCAAGATAACGGGTCACGCTGTTCTCCAGCCCGTAGTCCGATACCGCGGCGTGCAACTGCTGCGGGGACGGCGGTTGATCCAGCTGCCGCGCCATGGCCTCGGCGAGTCCGGCCTCATCACCCGGTTCGGCCAAAGGGTCACCGGGCAGCCCGGCCAACAGCTCCCTCGGGCCACTCGGACAATCCGTGGCGACAACCGGCGTCCCGGCGGCGAGCGCCTCAACGATCACGGCACCCAGCCCTTCCCACAGAGAGGAAAGCACGAACAGGCTTGCGGCCTTCATGTAGGGATAGGGATTCCCGACAAACCCGGGCAAAAGCACCCGGTGTGTGAGATTCAATCTGCGCACCTCCTCTTCCAACCGGGCACGGGCACGGCCCTCCCCGAGAATGACCAATCGGTGGTCAGAGCGATCCGCAAGCCGGGCGAAAGCTCTGATGAGGGTGGCAAAATCCTTGCGGCGGCACAGCTCACCCACACCCAGTATCACGGGTGGCTCGCCTGGACGAAACCAGGGGTGCTCGAGGGGTTGTTCCAACAGCTCGTAATATCTGGGTGTGATGATCGGGCTGGGCACCACGATGATCCTCGACCGGTCAAACCCCACATACTCTGAAAAATCCTCCGCCGCACCGGCAGAGGGCACGAGCAGCGCATCAGCGTGCCGATAGAGATATTTCATGGAGTTTCGTTGGATGAAGCGATCGAACCCACTGCGACTGGCGAGATTTCGACTCACCGTGGTGCCCAGGCGCAACACCAACCGCAGATCACGGCCACTTAATGCCCGAGCCAGGAGCGCGGTGCGGTTGACCCGGTCTTTATCGGCCATGAGGACCGCCGGCCGATGAATTCTAAGATAGCGGATCAGTTCAGGAAGCGCCGAATAGACATGTCTGGCCTGAAATTCGATGATGTTCAGGTTTTCCGGCAGCGGTGGCGTCAGCACGGGCCCATGATTGCGAATCTTCAGAAGATCCACCGGATATCCCGCCTGGGCAAAACCCGGCAACAGGTTTCGCGCAATCCTGTCGACTCCGCTGTGACCCGAAGTGGCTAAAAAGCAGGCGATGCGAGGTTTGTCAGGCACCTACAGGGCATCCCGCATGCGCACCGCCTCTTGCCCCACTTTGTTGTCTGCACCCAGGTCAATCGCCCGGTTGAAGGCCTCGGTGGCACCGGCCTTGTCTCCGGTCTGTCCCAACACAAAACCCAGGGTCAGGTGAATACGCTGAAAGGTGGGATCCTGCAGGATCCCGGCCTTGAGGATTTCCAGTGCCCGGGTCGCCTCGCCGGTGTAGAACAGGGCCAACCCCAGATCGTTATAGGATTCGACATCATCGGGTTTGATGCGAATCACCCGCTCGTAGAGACCGATCGCCTGGGTGTAATCCTTTTTGGCGAAATAGTCGTCCGCCAGGCGGGCGATCAGGGCCGGATCATCGCTGTCCGTCCCGGGCATGGCCGATTGGGCCGGGGCAGCTGACTGCGGCGGCATGGCACTCGTCGGGGCCGCAATTGTTGTTTCGACACCCGCGGAGCTAACCTGATTCGGACATTGCTCACAGTGGCTCATTGCGATGACATAGACGATGAGACCGAAGGTTACCTGGCCGATAAGCAACACGAACCAGGCTAAAGGACTGAGTTTTGGCATATATTCTGGATTCCGGATATTGGAAAGAACCCATTATCAGCCCTGAACCGATTGTCATCAACGTCTTGGGAAGAGGCATAATCGGCCGAGCCTCCGAGCAGGAGATCCTGTCGATCCCTCAGTCCGTGGGTTGAGCCGTCCCACTGCTTTCAGGATGACAGAACAAGTGCCTCGAATTGCTCAATCTCCATCGGTGTGCTGAACAAATAGCCTTGAAAAACCGGGCACCCGTGCTCTTGCAAAAATGATTTCTGCGCTTGGCTCTCCACACCTTCGGCGATGATCTTCAGTCCAAGACTGTCCGCCAGATTGATGAGGGTCTGAACCACGACGGCATCGTTTGGATTGTCAGGCAGATTCAGAATGAAAGAGCGGTCGATCTTAATCGCGTTGAGGGGCAACCGGGTCAGGTAGGAGAGCGATGAATAGCCGGTACCGAAATCATCCATTGCAAATCCTACCCCGAGGGCTTTGAGTTCGCGCATCTTTGCAATCGCATATTGGATGTTCTCGATGACCAGACTCTCGGTCAGTTCGAGCTTGAGTCGCC
>JARRNW010000557.1:0-3001 GCA_037384565.1 Candidatus Thiodiazotropha sp. | reverse complement strand
GGCGTCGAACTGTCAGGCAAAGTCCAAGAGAGTTACGGTACCGCCAAGGATGCTGCGAAACAGCAGATCGAGAACCCTGATGAGCGGACCAAACAATAGAACCAAACGGATATTCAAATATCCCCAGGGGGCAAGCAGACATTTGCTTGCCATGGACGGTTCCCCGATCACGTTACTTCTCGTCGAAGACTCTGCTTCAGACGCCGAGACGATCCAGTTTGGATTGGCCGAGGCGAATTTCACGTCACTCCATGTCGAGCGGGTTACGCGACTGAGTGATGCACTACAAAGCCTTGACAAGGCCAGTGTCGATATCGTGTTGTTAGACCTCACTCTGCCTGACGGGCAAGGCCTTGAAGTGTACGCTCAGGTGGCCGAAGCCGCACCGAATGCCTTGATCCTGATTTTATGTGAGGTGAAAGATAAAGATGTCGCGCGTATCGCCGTGCAGCAAGGTGCACACGACTACCTCCTCAAAGACCAAATCGATACTCACTGGTTGTTACACAGTCTATGTTATTTGGTTGAGTACAAGGCTGCCCTGATTGCGCTGCAAAGCAGTGAAGCACGTTTTCGCGCAATGAGTGACGCTTCCCCGCTGGGCATCTTCGTTTCCGATCCCGATGGGGAGTGTATCTATACCAACGCGGTGTATCAAAAGATTTCGGGGCTGAGTTTTGAACAGGCATTAGGTACGCGCTGGAGCCTGGCAATTTATCCGGAGGATCGCCAGCGTGTGCTTTGCGACTGGCACGCTGCGGCACAGCGTGATATTCCATTACAGACTGAGTTCCGTTTTCAAAGGGAAAACGGCAGCGTCGTGTGGACACGTGTCAACAGCGCCACAATGCATGACGGGATAACGTCACAGGGTCATGTGCTGACGGTGGAGGACATCACCGAGCGCAAAACAACGGAGTTTGGATTGCGGGTCGCAGAAGAGGCGCTATTCGAAGAGAAGGAACGCGCTCAGGTTACACTAAATTCTATCGGTGATGCGGTACTCACCACTGATCTCTCTGGCAACGTCACCTATCTGAATCTGGTCGCGGAAAAGATGACCGGCTGGGCACTCGAAGATGCGCAGGGTAGACCGCTGGAAGAGGTCTTCAGGATTGTTGACGGAAAAACACGTCAGGCCACAGCAAATCCTGCACAGCATGCATTGGAAGAAGACAGAACCGTTGGCCTTTCCGCTGATAGTGTATTGATACGCCGTGACGGATTCGAGTCCCCAATAGAGGACTCCGCAGCGCCTATTCACAACCGGGACGGCAGGGTCGCAGGTGCGGTGATCGTGTTTCATGACGTCAGCCAGTCGCGTGCAATGGCGACGAAAATGGCGCATCTGGCGCGTCACGACTTTCTCACTGATTTGCCCAATCGTGCGTTTTTGACAGAGCGCCTCTCCAACGCAATAGGACTGGCTCAGAGACACAGCAAACAAGTCGCGCTGTTGTTCATCGACCTGGACAATTTCAAGCACGTAAATGATTCACTGGGTCATGCCATTGGTGATCAACTCCTGCAGTCAGTCGCTGTGCGTCTGAAGTCGAATGTGCGTAGCACGGACATGGTATGTCGCCAGGGTGGTGACGAATTCGTAATCCTTCTGTCAGAAATCGCTCATTCTCAGGATGCCGGCCTGATAGCGGAAACGTTGCTCGCGGCGTTTACTAAACCACACCACATCGATGGACAAGAACTTCATCTCACGCTTAGCATCGGAATCAGCGTCTATCCGGATGACGCCGACAATGTTGATAGTGTAATGCAGAATGCGGATACCGCGATGTTTCAAGCCAAGATGAATGGCCGTAACAATTACCAGTTCTTCAGAACGGAAATGAACGTCCGTGCAGTACGACGTTTAGCCGTTGAAAATAGTCTACGCCGTGCGCTGAAGATGGGAGAGTTCGTGCTGCATTACCAGCCACAGATCGATCTGGCATCAGGCGCTATGATGGGTACAGAGGCCCTTATCCGTTGGCAGGACCCGGATCTCGGTCTGGTCTATCCCGGCCAGTTCGTGCCAATTGCGGAAGAGAGTGGCTTGATTATGTCGCTAGGCCGATGGGTCCTGCGCGAGGCCTGCAGGCAGGTCAAGAGCTGGCAGGACGCTGGGCTGTGTACCGTACCTGTATCGGTCAACATTTCAGCACTTGAGTTCAGGCAAAAAGGCTTCGTTGATAGCGTTGCCATGATACTTCATGAGACCGGTTTGGGCTCTGATTATTTGGAACTGGAGCTGACCGAAACCATTCTCATGCATGACGCCGCGTCATCCGCCTCGGTGCTGCAAGCGCTCAAACATATGGGTCAACTCGATTTTCTCAGGTATCAACATTGCGACGAGGGACAGGGTTTTCATTTCAGTCGTGCCATATCGGCTGATGAATTCAGGATGCTCCTTGTGGATGCAAAGCCAAACCAGGAATAGTCCGTATCTTCTCGATCGAGATCTGCGCCTAGGCATTCTGTCGAACCAATATCATGTGGTGTTGTATGTCTCGGTGGATCAAGCCACTGAGTCTATTTTTTATGGGCGTACGCTATTTTCCCGCTGTTTTCCCAGCACCTCGCCTCTGCTGATAGCGTTGAGAAGTTCTAAGCCTTACTGCCTTGGACCATGAGTTCCATTAACAAGAAATAAGGCTTATTCTTTGGTGCTAACTCTAA
The DNA here is from genome assembly GCA_037384565.1 of Candidatus Thiodiazotropha sp. GTDB lineage: Bacteria > Pseudomonadota > Gammaproteobacteria > Chromatiales > Chromatiaceae > Thiodiazotropha. The sequence continues at coordinate 322 of JARRNW010000557.1, read as the reverse complement.
AACTGCATCTTCATAACAGAATTGAGAGATCAACTGTGTAATCTAGGATGAAGTAAGCCATAGCTACGCTTTCCTAGTCACTGAGCGGGAGATAAATAAAAGCAGAATAGTCATCAAAAGCATCCACAGCGAGAATGCACCGCCACCGCCTCCATTACTATCACCACCGCCATCGCCATCGCCTCCATTACTATCACCACCGCCATCACCACCGTCATCGCCATCACTACCGGTATTCTCTGGCAAGGTTGTTGTGACTCCACCCAGAGCCTTTATCGCTCCGTTGATCTCTCCATCGGCGTCGTTGGGGCCGCCATCCTCT
>JARRNW010000556.1:0-2653 GCA_037384565.1 Candidatus Thiodiazotropha sp. | reverse complement strand
CCTTCGACGAATTCCAGGATATGACGGAGATAACGCTGACGCTCAGCGTCTTGTTCGAACAGATAGAAACAGAGATTTGGAAACACCGGACCTACTTTCGTATCAAGTTGCCCCATTAATCAGGTCCTTATAGCGGTTAAAAATCCACAGGACTGTTGCGAAGTTAAGCAGCAATACCGCGAAATGTCAAAATATCGTCGAATCAAGATTCTAATTGAACATTATCGATTAACATTCTGTTATTGCAAGAGGTTAGATTATTTTTTACCGACCTGCACCCAGGACATCCGATTGAGTCGTTTGCTTCCTAATGCCCTATCCGCGGGGTGCTTTCTCTACAATTCTCGATATATACTTAAATTTATACAGGTAAAATCTCGATAGTAGTATCCATGCCCAAACTGACACTGACCTTCAAAGGCCGCGTGATGGACGTTTTCCACTTGGAAGATGCGGTTACCCGTATCGGCCGGGACCCCGACTGCGCCATCAGCATCGACAGCCTGGCGATTGCTCCGCACCAGGTAACCATCAGTACCCTGCAGGATGGCTACCTGCTGGAAGCCCAGGATGAGGAATTTCCGGTACTGGTCAATCATGAAAGAACCGAAAAGGCCCCACTCTATCACGGCGATATAATCCAGATCGGCAAACATACCCTGACCTTTTCAGAGGACGCCATGGAACTGGGCAATCTCGCCGATGAGCCCTTTCCTGAAATCCAGCCGATTGAGAGTCCGGATGGGGACAATGAGGAAGACCCCGCGAGCGAAGGCATACTGCAAATCGTCAATGGTGAGCATTTCGGCCGGATCATTCCACTCAAGCGCAATATGACCCGCATCGGGCATACGGGTGGGGACTGCGCCATGATCGCCCGGCGGGAAGAGGGCTACTTCATCTCCTTTCTCGAGGGGGATCACCCGCCTGTGATCAACAATCAGCATTTGGGCGAGCATGCTCAACGGCTCAACGACGGCGACCTGATCGAGGTTGGCGGCACACAGATGCAATTCCACGCCTGAGGCGACACGATGAATTTAACTGACAACAGCGAACGCCGGCATTTTCACCGGATTGTCTTCGACGCGCCGGCCACCATCACCACGCCCCATGGCGAGTACCCCACTACCCTGCTCGATATCTCCCTCAAAGGGGCACTCGCCCGCATCCCCACGGAATGGCAACCCAATCCAGGAGACCCGGTTACCCTCCAAGTGGCCTTAGACCAGGGAGAGAATCTGATTACCATGCAGGCGAGCTGCGCTCACCTGGAAGAAGACCGGGTCGGACTGCGCTGCGAGGCCATCGATATGGATAGCATCACCCGGTTGCGGCGCCTGGTGGAACTCAACCTCTGTGATGAATCCTTGCTGCAGCGAGACATCGAAGCATTGGGGCACTGATCCGGGCTTTGTGATCCCGCAACTTACGCAGCACTGCCCAGACGAGACCGGATCAGTTCCGCCAGGTGCATCCCTTTGCGTCCCGTGGTGAGATCTATCTGATGGCGGCAGGAGAAGCCGTTCGCCACCACCAGGGCATCGGGCTCCTGGTGTAACGCCGGCACCAGGGCCTGTTCCGCCATCTCACGCCCGATTTGCATGTGTTCCGCTTCGACCCCGAAGCTGCCGGCCATACCGCAGCAGGCTGCATCGATGATCTTGAAATCGAGTCCCGGGATCGCCTTCAGCACCTTACGCATGGACTTCATGGCACCGACTGCTTTCTGATGGCAGTGGCCGTGCACCAGCAGCCGGATCCGGTCCTTCTCAGCTTCAAGGGCCTTCCAGGGCAGTGACAGGCGCCCGGCAGTCAGCTCCCGCGCCAGGTACTCCTCCAACAGTAAGGCCTGGTTGGCCAGGGTAACGGCGTCCGTACCCAAGCCCAGGGCCATGTACTCATCCCGCAAGGTCAATAGACAGGAAGGCTCCAGACCGATGACCGGCACCCCTTCCCGAATCAGGGGCAGCAGAGCCTCAACCACACGTAGGGCTTCCCGGCGGGCCTCGTCCACCCGGCCTTGCGCCAGATAGGTACGGCCGCTGCTGAGGGGTTCCCTGTCTTCCGGGTCCGTACTGAGAATCACCCGGTTACCAGCAGCCTCCAGTACCTCGATCGCTGCCTGTACCACAGCAGGAGTGTAATGACGGTTAAAGGTATCCACGAACAACAACACCGAGTGTTCAAGGCTCTGCGATTGGCGAGTGAATGTGGCCGGCTCCCGTATCGGTACCGGGAGGGTAACCCTGGCACTGATACCGAGCAAGCGCTCCGCCAGCTTGGACAGCCAAAAGATACGGTTGCGCCATCCGACCAGGCGACCAAGCCAGGAAGAACGACTCAGCAGGCTTGGGAGTTGCGAAAAAAGTCGGGCACGCAACGACAACCCCATACGTTCATTGAGTTGCGCCTGATACTCAATCTTGATCCGGGCCATGTCCACGTTGTTTTCGCACTCGCGCTTGCATCCCTTGCAGCTGACGCAGAGATCCATTGCCTCCACCAACTCGGGGTTAAGCAGACCACCAGATTCCAGAGTACCGTTGAGCGCCGCCTTGAGCAGGCGTACCCGCCCTCCGGTGGAGAGATGGGGCGACTCGTTCAAACGGAAACTGGGGCACATCACCCCTTTGGTATAGGTCTCACATTG
>JARRNW010000555.1:0-2673 GCA_037384565.1 Candidatus Thiodiazotropha sp. | reverse complement strand
CCGCAGATCGGAAACCCGGTCAGCGGAAACGCTGTCCGGGTTTTTTTATGCGGCCGATCTGAAAGGTCATGCCCAAGGCGTCGAGGGGCGAAATGATCGTGATGTGGTGGATGAGGTACGGGACCTGCTGGGAAATTGGCAGGGTAATACAACGATCACAGGAGAAGCATCATGAGTCTTAACGACACCTGGCTACAGACAACGAAATACAAATACATGTCACCTTCGGGGCTGAATCATGGACAAAGAAAGCATCAATGAGATCCTCGCTTGCTTAACGCAGGATCGAACCTGTTATCACTATTTCAAGAACCGCTACGCGTTGCAACTGCTGGGATATGTTTCCGGCAACGGCGCGGCAATCGAACGGTTGCGCCGCTCGGACTACGCGCCGTTGCTGAACAAGACGACCGTGCGGCAAGTGCTGGGAGACTGCGGCGACGGCCGTATCGACCGGCAACGTACGAATGCACATTGGGAATCCCCTTCACTGCCGTTTCTGCTTACCCTGGGTGAGTGGGGTGACCGGCATTGGTTTGCCTATCACCAAACCTCCCGGCCGGGTTTCAATCTGGTCTTGCGGCTGAATTTCAGTTATGACCATGACCAGGATTTTCAACGCTTGTTTCGCCCCTACTATCGTGATGATTCGTTGAACTGGTTTGGCGGTCATCCCGTTATGAAGTCGGGTGAGCGGCGCTATTACCGGCAAACCCTGGCTTGGGCCCGTCTGGATGTGGACCTCGCTCAGGGTGAGGCATTGATCGAAGAGATACAAACCGATTGGGTTCGAGAGGCCAATGACACGCGGCGTAGATTACCGCGCTGCCAAAGCTGTCGACGCACATCGCGCAGTGATCATTGCCATCGTGTCCTGAAGGCGCGCCGTTACCTGGATGAGGTGTTGTCCCCCTATATCGGAGTGTGGGACGAGGCGATGCTCAGCGCCACGTTGTTTTTTCTCCATGAGGAACTGGGGCTGTCTCGAATCTGGTATCACACCTGGGAGTGCGGCAATGCCATGAAGGGTATTCGGGGGGACAGTGCTCCGCCAAGGTCGATCTATCAGAAATTGCCGCGGCGTTTCTGTTTCAGCGAAACCGATCAGATGCCGCGTATGCTGCGTAATCGAGCCAGCGAGCGGCGTCTCCGACAGGCGCGGGTACCAGCACGTTTCTATCAACTCAACCTAAAGGAGAACGGCTATGCCGGAACAACGCAGACGAACGCCTAACCCGCTGATGCGAGATCCTCTGTTGCGCAAAGGCGGACCCCATCAACCAGGCCGCTCCAGTGAGCGGCGGCAGCAACGACAGGCACTTGAGATGGAATTGGAACACTGGTGGGAGGAGCAGGAGGATGATGATACGCTGCCGGGCGACAGAGACTAGTGGAAATCGGTCATGCGGCATGTCTGAATGCGTTCATCGGACAGGGATGCTTGGCATCCCTGTCCTGGCGTGCCCGCAACAACCCAAGTAATACCCCTTAGCGGGTCTGGGCCGTAACCTCTTCCCGCATCATCCTCGCCGCCTGTTGCAGGTGCTTCAGGGCTGGAACCACCTCTTGCCATTGACGGGTCTTTAGTCCGCAATCCGGATTGATCCAGAGTCGATCCAACGGAATTTTTTCCATCGTCGCGCGAATGCGATTCTGAATCTCTGTTACGCTGGGGATGTTCGGACTGTGGATGTCATAGACACCGGGGCCGATTCCGTTGGAATAGTCAAAATCCTCGAAGATATCCAGCAGCGTATCGTCGGAACGGGCGTTTTCAATCGTGATGACATCCGCATCCATGGCCAGTTGCGTGGCTGTGGTGGCCAGGGGCTGATCGTCGCGCACGAAAGACCAGTTCAGCATAGTCACCGGTCCGGTCAGCATGCCTTTGACTGGTTTGTCTGTCAGTGACTGGGCGTAGCCTGTCCAGCCCAAAGTGATCTCTTCCTGCTGCTGTATACAGTAGACGATCTCCTGTCGGAGAGCGGTTTCGTAGTCCGTGGCTGACAGGTTACCTTCGCGCAGCTTGCGTCTGAGTTGTCGTATCTCCCCGGTTTGTGGAAAGGAGCCAATGGTCGTGGTGGGCAACAGGGGCAAACCGAATCGCTCGCGCTGTCGTTTCTGGCGTTCCGCATAGGGAGTGTGGCGACTCTCCATTGAGGGGGTGATGCTCCGCAAGCGGGATTGCACCCGGGGATTGTGGATCAGGGACGTGTGACGGCTGGACTCGATCGCTTTGGCGTTATCCTTTAGTTCCGTCATGACCGCTTCCCGGCCCTGGTTCAGGGCTTTCCCCAGAACCTCCAATTCCGTCAGTTTCTGTTCCGCGAAACTGAGCCAGGATCGGATTTCCGTGTCGAGTTGGGTCTCCTGCTCCAGGTCTACAGGCAGGTGCAGCAGGGAACAGGACGGCGCCAGCCAGAGTCGCTCCCGAAGTCGTTCATGTACCGGTTCCAGCCAGTCCAACTGGGCATTGAGATCACACTTCCAGACATTGCGCCCGTCGAGAATTCCCAGGGAGAGGATCTTGTGTGCCGGGAGCCAGTCGAGCAGTGGATTCAGTTCCTCCCGGCTGCGGCTTAGATCGACATGCACCCCGGCAACCGGTAGTTCACAGGTGAGTTGCAGATTGTCACCGAGGGAGCCGAAATAGGTGGCCAACAGCAACTTCAG
>JARRNW010000554.1:0-3370 GCA_037384565.1 Candidatus Thiodiazotropha sp. | reverse complement strand
GGGAAATCAACGCCTTCCTGGGCTTGGGCATGACATCACTCCTTGATATCTAAAGATAAGTAAATATGCGTTGAAGGTTGGCAGATTTACCAGCCTGGTGCAACAGTTAGCTTGGGTGTCCAGGCAACTTTCTTGAGTTTGATTCCCTTCTCCGCTCGCTTTTGCCGCAGCGATACGTTCTGCGATTGAGGTGCACTCCGAAGATTCCGGAGTTTGAGCCATTTTCGCGCGTACTGGGTTTAAATCCACATAGGCCAGACAGGCCGCCAGTGCCTTCTCGTCCAGCAGGGCCTGGGATTTGAAGCGTCCCTCCCAGAATCGACCGGAACACCGGTCCTCCTGATTTGCCCGGCGCGCCACGGATTCATTGAGACAGCGCATGAACCAACTGATATCTGAGAGTCGCTCCCGCCACTTCGACACCAGCTGTCCCAACGCATCCCACTCGGCGCGGGAGAGGTTCTGACCGGACCGGTAGCGATCCACCAGGACCGAACCCTTAAACAGCTTTTGCCAGCGCTCGATCACCTCATCCAGGGTCCAGGCTTTGGCGGCATCGCGATCGACGAACAAGACAAGGTGATAATGATTCGACATCAGGGCATAGCCACAGCAGTCAATCGAGAAGCAGCCGATAAGTTCTTTGAGCCTATCCAGTATCCACTGACGTCGATGCTCGAAGCTTTGGTTTGTGGAAGGATCATTACCACAGAGAAAGGCCCGCCGAACGCAACGGCTCATGCAGTGGTAGTAGGCGGTATCGTCAAGGGAAATCAAAGCCTTCCTTGGTTTCGGCATGACATCACTCCTTGATATCGAAAGTAGCAGTAGATTTGCTTTAAAGGTTGCCAGATTTGCCAGCCTGATGCAACAGTTAGCTTGGGTGTCCGGGGAACGTTCGCTTGGGTGTCCGGGGAACGTTGTCCGGGGAACGTTGCGGGGAACGTTGGTGGGCGTAAGGATCAACCACAGAGAAAGGCCCGTCGGACGCAGCGGTTCATGAAGTGGCAGCAGGCGGTATCGCCTAGGAAATAAAAGCCTTCAAACGGTGGCTGCCCTAAACTGGTATTGATATGCAGGGGTATTTCGTATATTTTCCATATACTTACAACCGGACGGTTGAATTCAAACCTCTGCTTAAGAATGGCTAAATTACTTATCTCATCTATTCCCAGGCATGTTATGTTCAATGCGTATTTTAGAAAGGTGAGAAGTTGTGACGACGCGAATTGTAACCAGACCATTGATTGTTACCAAGATAAGCCTCAGCATCATGCTATTGCTGATGATAAGCGAGGCTTTCGCGGAGTTCGACTTCGTTGACTTTCAGGGAGCTAGTGAGGATCAAGCCGTCATAGATGGATTAGTGCAAAGACACTTTACCATCAATGCACCCAAACGCGTTATCTATGTGGCACCGTTTATTGAAGGAAGTACGCAAGATGGGTCTGGCCAAAGCAGGAGCGACCCAAGACGCAATCTTCTCAACGCACTAGAGAGTGCTCTACCTGGAGACCATTACTATCTGGCTCCGGGTGTCTACAGGATTGATCGAGAACGAGATAATTTCGGAAGAGACCGCAGTCAGTTTACATTGACTCACGGTGGAACGCTTGAAGATAAAATCGTTGTAACCACTGATCCGAATTTCTGGGATCCAGAAAACGGCGGGATTGCGCAAATAGACTTTGGATTTGACAATTCTAAACCGAATACTGATAGACGAGGAATTGCGCTGTATTCAAACCACTGGGTTTTTGAGAATCTTGAGATCAGAAACGTCAATGATTGGGGCTTTTATGTATCTGGGCATTACAACCTCATTCGTAACAATAACATTCACCACTGCAACCACCCTGCCAGCAACAACACCGGACTTATAGTCATCGGCGGGAGTGGAGAGTTAAATAATCTGGTAATGGGTAACCACATTCACCATTCAGGGCGTATGGACGCTAGCGGCACACTGTTGCCTCCTTCACAGCAAACAGGCGGTAATGGGGGATGCACCTATAGTGTGACAAGGCAACATTACGATACATACGATAACCTTCTTGCGGCAGGAATTGACTTGACTAACGATCCCAGTTACCCCTGGAAAGAGATGACATGGAACGAACTCGCCCAATACATCACCCCGCCAGATAATGAAGCCTATTTTTACAACAATCATCTCGATCATTGCTACCCATATGGGTTGGCGACAAAAAATGAAGCCGAAGGTAAATTCCACTTCCTTTCTAACATCGTTCACGCGTCATCAGGCGGAATAAAGATAACCTTAAGCCATACAGAAGTTCGCAATAATATCGTCTATAACGACGACGGGGTGATGGAAGAGGCAATTCGTTTGGCCAACACTCCAAATGGTATCAAAATTGTGCCGCAAGTCATGAATGCCGTTGATGTAAATATTACCAATAATACGTTTGCAGGTAGCGATATAGGCATTTTGCATAGAGCTGGGTGGAGTAACGTAATAAGCAATAACCTTTTTATCGATATTCCAAAACCACATGTTATTGCAAGTAACTACTAAGCGCCGATCACCCATACTTCGATGACATGCCCCAGGCATTGAAAGACCAGGCAGGGAGCTATAAACAGCTCAAAGCGCAGAACAATATTTATACAGTGACGCCAGTTTTAACGACAGAATATTCAAATGAAATGGATAGAATTGCATACTTGCCCAATGACAAAATATCGGATGACTACACCGTTCTTACCTCTGAAGCCATTAAGGCTCATCTGATAAATCCCAGTGCAAATGATTTTAGGACAAACATGCAAAATCCTGGACAACTTCAAAGTGTCGGCTCAGGCATTTTACTCCGCGGCACCACTTCTTTAAAACCATTGGCACCGACTCAGTTCAGTGTGAATTGATCTCCTAGAAGTGGATCATCTATCACTGAGTTCTCAGCAATAGCAGGTTGACCCTAAAGAGCTTGAACCGCACCTCACAGAAACAACTGGATCACCGACCCTCTTGATTGGCCAGACGCGGCACGTACTCATTGATACAGCGCACGAACTAACTGATATCCGAGAGCCGCTCCTGCCACTTTTAGTCCTACAGCTCAAGCGCAACCCGCTCGGCACGAAACAGGTTTTGACCGGAGCGGCAGCGATCCACCAAAGATATACGCTTTAGATTGACAGATTCTCCAGCTTGATGTAAGAGTTAACCTCGGTGTCCAAACAACTGCTCGAATATGGTTACTTCAAATCTCACCACACAGAATATAATACGCGGCAAGAAAGCTCTTCTACTCGACATGAATAGTACATTTATGTTTGGAGAAGATAGATTTAGTAAAAGTGAGGATTACTCAATTTACTATGAGTCGATCGGTGGAAGTTTATC
>JARRNW010000553.1:0-4108 GCA_037384565.1 Candidatus Thiodiazotropha sp. | reverse complement strand
GGATATTGACCCCTAATCCGCAGCTTCTCCAGGGAAGAAAAGTGATCTGCCATACCGTGGTGCTTGCCGACATCATCAACGCAGGAGCGATATTCACTCCAGCTGAAAATCATGTGGTTGTTGACGACGATTTGGTGACAGGCCGCTCCTTCGCGGATGTTGAGGCCTACTGGCAGGCGATCGTGCAGCGGCTAGCCGAAAAGTAATAAGTCTTGTCGTCGCGGGTTCAATGTACCAATAACCCAATTAATCTATTAAGATTTGACAACTCATTAGCCTGTAGGTTACTTGTAGCGCATAAAAAGGAATAATGTTCTTTTCGTGATACATAAGAATTACGGAATATAACTAAAAAACAATAAGGAGCTACATCATGAGCTGGTTAACAACATCATCTTCCTCTGTTCTAGACCTGAAAGTAATTATCAATCTGCTCAAGATTCTAGGAACACTCAAATCTGAATTAAAGACTCTTGAAGGTAAAAACGTGATCGAGATCCTGGAGCTTCTAGGCCAGGACGAAGTTTCTCTAGAAAAGCAGCTTGGGGAGGCACTGGACAAGATCAGTCACCAGACAGTCGAAGAGCTGACAGCACGCTGGGCGGAACTGCGGACCAAACTGGATGATCCTCGAATTAAAAAATTACGCTCCTTGTCCCACACCTTTCAGGAATTACACCACCAGGACGCCCTTCCGAACATTATCGACTGGCGCATCTTTAACCTGGATGAAGATCAGTCAAAGACACCGAATTCACATATCAAATTGAAGCTTACCGCCGGCGCCAATGCCGCAATTGACATGGAGGCCAATGCCAAACTACCCAAGGATATCGCCCAACCGAGTCGGGAAAAGGCGGTATTCCGTTGTGGTTTTGACGGCAATATGACACTGGGCACGGAGTTATCTTCAACCGTCGATATATTGGATATCGGTATCGGAGGTTCCGCCGACGGCAAAGTGGAAATGGACTTCTATTTCCTGGAAGAGAGGACGGCCAACTTCGGCTTGGCCGCGGCGGAAAACCTGACTCAACTTGTTGAATGTAGCAACGGACCCTGTTCACCCCTCGATGTGCGGAAGATGCAGTCGCTGATCACTAAGGCGGATCTGTACTGTGTTAAATTCACAGCCGAGAGCAACCTTCAGCTCAAAGCATCCCTCGGTATTGGGAAGAGATTCGATGCTGCCGATAAGGTAAAAGCGAAAGTTGGGGTTGCCATAGATTACATGGCGATAGAAACAGGCCTATTTGACTACCAGTTCACCCAATACCAGGCAGACGCGGAAGATTGCATCGCAGTTCAAATCAAACGCAGCAACGAGGATGAGAAAACCCTAAGTCAATCTTTCAAGTTGGATTTCGATACTTCCAGAGTAGCCAAACATCTGTTAGCTTGCGGGACCGGATCATCGACGCCATTGAGGGCAAGACCGAGAGATGGGCTGATGATAGCGAAAAATCCGTCAACACAGTACTGGCTGAGATCAGTCGAGAGGTTCCGTTACTGGTGAATCTTATTCCGCAGCTGCGCGAGGCGATCACGGAGGCAATCCAAGAGAAACGCAAACAACTCTCCATCAAGATTGCCGAGAAGGTTACTTCCGCTACCGCTTATAAAGCGATTGTCGCAAAATTACAAAAGGCGGGTGCCCGTATATCCGAAACAATAGCAGGTAAGGATAAACGCATCGCGGCAGCTAGTAAGGCCGCCGAGGATCTATTGAATCGAGTACAAAATGTGATCAACAAGGCTGATACCCTGTTGAAAAAAGCAGCTGAAAAGAAGATTACCCTAGGGGTGTTCTCTGAGCGAAAATCAAATACCAAAGAGGGGCTTGATCTGAGTTTCAATCTATTTCCGAGTCGCGAGGGTGCCCAGAAAGCAGTAGATGCCATCCTGCTTGGGGACATGGGCAAGCTCATGGATATCATCAGGGAAAACACAGCCACGCCCGAAACCGCACCCATCAAGGACGGATCTGGTGACTACCAACTGTTTGAGAAACTGACCAGCACAGGTGGTAGTGAAATCGTGCTGTTCGATGTCAAGCTTGGAACCAAAAGCATCATCGACGCCGAGGTGGACTGGCGCATGGATGTCGCGGGAAATATTTCTGTGGTGAGCAGAGCAGAATTCAAGCGCATCAATTATGGGAGAGGTGAATCAAGGACGGTACGCATCGTCGAATCCAGTGAAATGCTGTTTGCATCGAAGAAGAGTGCCCTGACCCTAGGCATCACAATTTCCCATGAAGATGACGACCTCAAGGTCAACGAAGCGACAGGTTTCCTGTCGCGGCTGATCGAGCGCAAGTTATTACCTGAATCGGCATCTACTGATGCCGATTCACTGGTAAAATCCCTGAGCAACAAGAATGCCATCAAGGGCCGGATCGATGTAGGAGTCACTTTCACTAAGGATCAGATCCATGCCCTGGCCAGTCATGTAATTGCCATGCGAACAGAGACAACCTGCCTGGTCAATACCCAGAGTCGATCTGTAGAGCCATGTGAACGCCCATCAGTGCATTGTTTCGATGAGCGTCTGCACCCAGGATGTCGCGACTTCATGGATACCGTCTCTGGTATTTTAGCCAAGGTACTTACGGAGCAGCTAGAGAAGAACGAGCTGGATCGCCTGAAACGTCTGATCGAGGTTCATGAACTCACAAACGTCAAAGAGGCGATCAAGGTTATGACCCCGGAAGAAGTGGCAAAATACCGGCATGAATGGGAGTACGACGAGGTTAGAACCGATCTATTTCCCCGCTTTGTGACCGAGCCAGATCATGACTCGATGTTGTTCTTCCTGGAAAGTCGTCGTTACGGTGCACTCGCGGTCTACGAGATGATCGCTCATATCAAGGCCTTACTGGAAACCGAGTTTTCAGATGATGGAATGCTTCAGGGCTGGACGCCCTCTGCTCTCAAAGCCCATCAATACCGCATCGGTCAGGTGATGAGCAATTGGTGGCAATGGGATCGGGAATGGAAGCAGACTCTGTTCCTTTCCGACAAGATGCGTGTACTAAGTGTGGCGCTGTTTGAGACCCTGGTAACGCTTGGTCAAACGCCTCCGGGTAACCGGCCTACAGTCTGGGTGACCATCAGCCTTCCTGATCCGGCGAGTGGCGCGCTTGTTCCCAAGAAGCTGGTTGCAGGTTGATCGGGTACTGAAAGTATGTGTTCTATTGCATAGCAACGTAGAAAAAAGGAAGAGCACCCAGGGGGTGCTCTTCCAGGTCGCCTACCGATTGACCGGATTAATTGACGATTTGATCGAGCAAGTTCGCTGGTACAATAGCATAGTGCTCGAATTGCATCGCATAATTTGCACGCCCTGACGTCAGCGCACGCAAATCTCCGATGTAACCAAACATAGTTGCCAACGGTACGTGAGCTTCGATCACAACCATCGCACTACCAGTTCGCTGGCTTTGTATCACACCACGACGTCTATTTATGTCGCCGATACAATCCCCCAAATAGTCGCTTGGAGTCGTCACTTCAACCGACATCACCGGTTCAAGCAAGACCGGATTGGCCCGCTTAACTGCCTCTTTGAACGCGAGCGATGCTGCTATCTCAAAAGCTAATGGCGAAGAATCTTGTTCGTGATAATCGCCATCCAACAATGTCGCCTTGAAGTCAACCAACGGAAACTCAGCAATCACGCCCGTTTCGGCCGCACGGCGAATGCCGGTTTCGACATTTGGAATGAACTCTTTGGGTACCGCGCCCGCGGAAATCGAGTTAACAAATTCAATCCCTTGGCCACGTTCCAAAGGTTCAAACTTCACCCGCAGTTCAGCGAATTGCCCCGGTCCGCCATCTTGCTTCTTGTACCGGTAATGGACTTCACTCACACTCGAAATCGTTTCCCGATAAGAAACCTTGGGCTTTCCGGTTTGTACCGAAATACCAAAGTCTTCAGCTAACCGGTCCAGCGTCACTTCAAGCTGTAGTTCCCCCATACCGGACAGGATTAGCTGACCGGACTCAGGATCTGTTCGCATCGACAAGCTTGGATCGTCCTTCACAAAGCCATGCAGATGCTTCACCAGCAGCGTTTGATAGGCCGAGTTCACCGTCTCAACTGCTAC
>JARRNW010000552.1:0-4019 GCA_037384565.1 Candidatus Thiodiazotropha sp. | reverse complement strand
GGCGGCAGAGGAGAAAGATGCAAAGAAAGGTCGTACCTCAAACCGCCAAAGCGTCGGCGAAGCATTCGCGAAATCCGTCGCTCGCGCTATCGGCTCCAACCTGGGCCGGCAGATCATTCGCGGCATTCTCGGCTCGATCATGGGTTCAAAACGTTGACCCGCTCTTCCGGGACCTGTGATGAAACACTCTGAGCATCAAGTCACTCGAAATCTATTTTGAATTTTCTTCGGCAATAACGCGGTTACGCCCATTCCGCTTTGCCGTGTATAGGGCCTGATCGGCATTGGCCATGAGGAAATCGATACTCTCTTCGGGTGATTTCAGAGTGGCCACTCCAATGGAAGTCGTGAAGTGCAGAGGAGGTTTGCCTTCCACGGGCACTTCAGCTTCGGCTACGGCACGGCGCAGACGCTCGGCGACCTCCAAAGCCCTGACACGCCCGGTTTCAAGTAGTAGGATCGCAAACTCCTCGCCGCCGATACGTCCGATGACATCCTCTTCACGCAAAGTCCCTTGGCAAATCTGAACCAGCGCGCGCAAAGTCAGGTCGCCTACATGGTGCCCATACCGGTCGTTGATCGCCTTGAAATGATCCAGATCGAGGGCAAGGAACGAAAGCTCACCACCGTAGCGACGAACACGAGCGATTTCGTTGCGCGCCAACGCTTGAAAGTGGCGCCGGTTGGCGCAGCCGGTGAGTGGGTCGGTATGCGCCTCCCTGGCAAGGCGTATTTCCAATGCCTTGCGTGCGGTAATGTCCTGCATAACGCCCAATACCTCGGTTGTTTCCAGTTCTGTCACATCCTGGATCGTACCGACGATACTGGGCTGCGTGTCGAAACCTACGGCCAGCACCGTACCCATGCCGTGAACAACACGCTGTATGCCGTTTGGTAGAACAATTCGATACTCGACATCGAAGGCAATGCCTTCGCGAGCCTGTTTGATGGCATTCAATACCCGTTCACGATCATCCGGGTGGATGACCTGGAAGAAATTGTCACGACTCGGAAACAGCATCTTCGGCTCGTAGCCCAGGATCCTGAAAGTCTCGTCAGACCACCGCATCTCACCACTTTGCACATTCCACTCCCAATGTCCGAGGTGGGCGATGGCCTGGGCAATGCGCAAGCTTTGTTCACTCTTGGCCAGTGCCTCTTCGGCTCGTTTCATGCGCCGGAAGGTCCGCGAATTCTCGATCGCCAGGGCGCAGACACCGGCCATGTTCAGGGCCAGATTCAGGTAGTGTTGGAGATGTTCCGGCAAGGCGACACGATTCACCACGATAATAGCCAGCGGTTTGCCCGGTCCAGGACCAATCCCCGCTCAGGGTGGAAACCTGACGCGCTAACTCGGGTGGAAGCGCATCGAGTCCCAATGGCACGCCTGCTTCGATCGCTATGTAGTAGACCTGCTCCGGCGCAAAGAGCATAAGAAACATCTCCCGGATGGCGGCGACGGTCTCCTGTTCTTCCTTTATCAGAGCCAGTCGGCCCAGGATATCCATCGCGGCAGCTTGATCAGCGAGTTCGCGCCCCCACTGACGCTCAAGCTCCGCCCTCTTCCGACGCATCTGATCAAGACGCCATTCGGTCACCCTGCGTACCAATACCAAACGGGTATAGTCGAGCCCCACGGCAACACGGGAGGCCGGCAATCCGACGGCCTCCGAGAGTTCGGCAAGCTTACTATCGGTATCAGGAACAGTGCCCGTATCGAGCAGGAGCAATTCGCGAGCAAAATCGCGAAAAAAGCCCATCGCGTTGTGCTCATCGAATCCAAGTTCCCGCAATCGGCCGCGCCAGTCGTTTAACCAGCCAGGCGTCATCAGGTAGGCGCCACGTGCGATAGCCTCCGCCACCAGGGTCGGACCGGCCACCAGGTGGAAACACTCTTCCTGATGAAGCAGGTGTACCGGCGGCATGTCGGAGGGCGGGTTTTCCAATCCCTTGAGGCAAGCACGTCCAAGCACCAGGACTTGAGTGCAATCGCCCGTAACCAGGGGACGCAAGTCGTCCCAATTGAGGGGTGGATGACCACACTGGGAGGGAAAATCAGCAACCGACACATCCCGCCATCCCTCCAACGCCACAGCCGCCTCGATCTCGGGACGAAAATTTCGGCAGCACAGCAGGCACAAATTGGCAGTCACCCCAGTCCCCTCTACTCGACCCAGTTCAGGGGATAAGAACCCCAGTCGTCGACCGCAGCGCGAATCGCCAGCAGGACATCATCCGAGACCTGCCAGGGTATTTCTCCATGGTTATCGGCCAGGATAAAACCACCCCCACGCCCAGCCTTGGCAATGGCCTGCTTAACCTGATCCTCGGCTTGCCGGCTGTTCCAATGGCGCATCGCGATACCGTTCAAGTTACCGATCAGGGTCAGTCGATCACCGACCGCGCTCTTCCAGTCGGCCAGATTCTCCAACGCACTGACACCGATGGCTAACGTTCCGGTGGTCACCAGATCCTCGGCGATGGGCAGGCCCCGCCCTGATGCGAGGTGAACAGCCGTTGGTCCGTTGATCCGCGACAGGGTCTCCGTCGCCAGTCGATACCCTGTACGCAGGTAAAGCTCACGTGGAATGTTTGTGGTCGATGCCATGGGATCGGCATAGCCGATAACCGTGGCACCTGCCGCCAGCTGAGCGTTGGCCCATTCGATGCAAAACCTCTGGTTGACCTGCATGAGGCGCGCGAAACGCTCCGGTTGCTGATAAATCAGCTCGATATAGGAGGCGAACCCCATTTGCATGATCGGCAGTGAGAACGGAGAGATCACAATGCCGAGAATCGGTACCGTATCACCCACCTTTTCTCTCAGGCCACGGACGGCCTCCAGTACGCGTCTCAGACAGGGGTGTTCGGTCACCCGTGGCGATTCAAGGCGGTCGATCTCCTCACTGCGCCTGATGATCGGCTCTCCCGCATTGGGCGGGCCGTCGGCGATGAAGATCGTCTCGCCACCGAATGCCTCGATCTCGACACTGGAGTAGAAGAACGGTACCAGACAGTCGCTACGGAATTTCCGCAACAGGCGCAGCTGGCCTTCGATCACATATTCAGCCCGGGAGAAATAGTCTTGGATGCTAACTCCAAGTTCCCTGGCACCATGCAGGGTAGTGAGCAGGAACAGCGGGACCCGGTCTGGCTCACGGTGTGCTATCGCCGTCAGCAAGCGTTCCATGGAGGTGGTCATGCCAGCTCCTCCATCCATCCCCGGACGATGCTGAGGGCGTCCGCCGCGCTCTCACCCATGGCGTCCGCGCCTACCTCGCGCCAAAGCGCCGGGTCGAAAAGAAAAGGAGCGCCTCCCACGGCGATGCGAACCCGGGAACCCCTGGCGTCCAAGGCCTCCCGTACAGCCTTTATCTTGAGGGCGGCCGGCAACATAAGAGCCGAGATCAGGAGGATCCGTATATCATCGTCGATGACCCTTTGCACCAGTTCGTCCACATCCATCCGACCATAGTCAATGGTTGCGAAGCCGCTGGCACGCATGACGGCGAGGACGATGCGCTTGCCCAGGGTGTGGTAATCACTAAGTACGACGATGGCGTGGGCCGGATGGTTCAACCGTTCCAGCCCATCGAGAGGTAGCGCCCTCTGGACCAGTTCCTCGCAGATGCGGCTCGCCATGTAGACTTGCGACAATGCAATGTCACCGCTGATCCATCCCTGCCCCAACCGATAAAGCGCCGGGACGATCAGATGTTCAACGGCCTCGATCGGCTGCCGTTGGCCAATGGCCTGATGAAACAGGGCCTCGATCCGGGGTCTGTCAAGGGACTCCAGAGCACGCAGCATCTGACTTGTCGTGGCATCCAAGCCGATCTCTTTCTTTTTCACCAGAATGGTTCTCACCTACAGCATGGATACCGCGGGGACACTCACCCGTCGGGTTCATGTGCCACGCACTCGCACTGGCGAGACCAGGCACCCCGGCGTCGCCATCCACTCATGGTCTTGAGAACAGGCTGTCCTTGCCCCTGTTACCCTCCACCTAAAGTGTAAAC
>JARRNW010000551.1:0-2715 GCA_037384565.1 Candidatus Thiodiazotropha sp. | reverse complement strand
TCCGCCTTGCCCGATGCCACGGCTCTGAGCGCTTGTTCCGCTGTGGTATAGGAGAACAGATCAAGATCGGGTCGATCCCGCTTCAGATTCTCTTCGACCATATAATTTTTCACCACCGCGACCCGCTGCCCTTTGAGCTCAGGTAATCCAGTCACCAAGGGGGCGTTCTTCCGATTGAAGATCATGATGGGAGACTGCAGGTAAGGGCTGGTGAAATTCAGGTAGCTTAAACGCTCCGGAGATGAACTGATCGCGGGCAGGACATCGATCTCACCGGCTTGCGCCTTTTGCATCACCTGTTGCCAACTCAGGTTTGTCTCCACCACCATCTCAAGCCCGAGCATCTCGGTCATCCGTTGCATGAAGCGATGGGAGATTCCCTGGTATTTTCCATCCAGCGTGGCATATTCAATGGGTTCCCAATTCGGATCGATACCGACCCGGATGCTGGGATGTTCCGCCAACCATGACCACTCCTGGACGCTCAGGTTTAACGGTTGCGAGGTGCCGTTTACTGAGGAATCGTCGGATTGATTCAGGGTTATCCAGCGGCGCCGGATTTGGCGATATTCCTCTTCGGAAATACTGTTCAGCCCCTTTTGCAGGATGGCTCGCAGTTCCGGCCAGTCATCACGGATTGCCATGGCCAGGACACTGGGACGATCATAACTGCCGGAGATACGCAGATTGCTGATCTCACTGCGTTCCATCCAGTATCCGGCCACCGCGATACTGAGAATGGTGGCGTCAACGGTGCCATCCGACACCTTCAGCAGGGCGGTGGGAATATCCACCACCTCGATGATGAGGGTATCGGGGTACTCCTTCTCCAAGATACCCCCAATAGAGTAGCCTATGGGTAGCGCCAGACGCTTACCCGCCAATTCCGCAGCGGTATTCAAATCCTCGCGTATACCCCGGGTGATGATGACCCTGCGGGACAGAAAATACGCGTCAGTGAACAGCAGGTGTTTTTCCCTTTCCGCTGTTCGATTGATCATCGGAAGCACATCCGCCTGTTTGGTGTAGCCGAGCTGTACGGAAGTTTCCCAATCCGGCGTGGATACCAAGCGGAACTCCAAACCCAGCCGGCGGCCCAGCAGGTTGAGAAAATCGGCGGAAATACCCCGATAGCGCTGCTGCTCGTCAACGAATTCATAAGGCGCGAATTGGGGATCCACTGCGACCCGGATTTGGGGATGTTGTTTGATCCAGTTCCGTTCGGCTTCGCTTAAACCCACGCTATCGAAACGGGGTAAAAACTGACTGTAGTCCACGTTCTCTCCCAGCCAGCGATTCAGGATCCTTTTCATGTCCTCCTGGGTCAGTAAATCAAGACCCTGTTCGATGCGTTTCAAGAGTTCGGTGCGGGACTTCAAGACCGCGACACGCAATTCCGCCTGGTACAGATCACTGGACCAGGGAACAAAATCGCCCCGTCGCCCCTGACGCATCAGAATGATCTCTGTAGAGGGTCGGTCAGCGATGAAACCCTGTATCTCTCCCTTGTCGAGCGCCCCGATCATACTGGGTATATTTTCATAGATGACCGCCTCGGCCTGGGGAAACAACTCGCTGAACAAGGTCTCCGGCGGCGGACCCAAAACCCCGATACGCCCCCCTCGAAAACCCGACAGGCCCTGGGAATGATCCTGGCTGGAACGGGTATAGAGTGTCGCGGGTACGCTGAGATAGGGTTTGGAAAATGCCAACCACTCACTACGTTCGGATGAGGAGAAAAGCCCCATATGGAAGTCGGCCCGGCCGGCCTTGACGTCTTCTATAGAGTTCATCAACTCGGAGAGTTGAAAGCGAATGTTGTAACCGTTGCGCCGGGCCC
This sequence comes from Candidatus Thiodiazotropha sp., assembly GCA_037384565.1. Lineage (GTDB taxonomy): Bacteria > Pseudomonadota > Gammaproteobacteria > Chromatiales > Chromatiaceae > Thiodiazotropha. The sequence goes on along the minus strand of JARRNW010000551.1, from coordinate 875 downwards.
ACAACTCCCAGATATCCTCTCCAATTCCGCTGGGTCGTCCCGCTCCGTCCTGTTGGCTGAAGGGGGGCAGATTCCAACTGCCCGCAATAATCAGGGCACCCTCCCGATCCGGGGCTGGCGTATCCGTAGGGAGGGCCTGATCCGTGGATCGATCAGGGGGTGGCGTCCCCGCTGATGCACACCAGGGAGGAAAGCCGATGAGTATCAGAGCACACAGCAGATGAACCACAATTCTGAACACAGCGATCATTCCCTGACCTTGGTCGATCACCTGCCAGAGCAGGGATCACCTTTCCCTTTCAGCGATTTGTGATGCACGGTGCTTCAAGCCTCCTTACCTCAGGTGTTGCCATTGCCTGCTCACCCCGAATGGAATGAGTGAAGCATGTGCGATTATTTTTCTAACTTATTATTTAAGGCCTGTTTACCCCAGAAAGCCAGTTCCGGTCCAATGCATTTTGATCCAGATCATGACGCCGGCCAGTATTCTGTGGCAATTCCATCACCCAAATCCGCTTCCACAAGTCGTCCCCGAACTTCCAGTAATTTCTCCAGCAGGGCCGGTTCGGCCTTTTCGTAAGCCTCTGTATCCGGTACCCGTTTGACCACCACACCGAGTAATTCGGTAATCGCATTACCGATGGAGTTCTGACTGATGGTGACAATCAGCTTACCCTCTTCGTTGCGATAAATAAGCTGCTTGAAGGCGGGCTGCCAACGGATCGAGTTGGCGTATTTCGCATCGATGATGCAACGCTCGCGCACCTTCTTTGCAGTACCCAGGAAATCTTTATTGAACAGAAACTCCGATTCCACCTGGTCTGGGGAGTAGACATCCTTCGGCATGGCCGCGTTACGGGTTGAAACCTGGCTGA
>JARRNW010000550.1:0-3327 GCA_037384565.1 Candidatus Thiodiazotropha sp. | reverse complement strand
CCTTTCATCATTCCTGTCATAGACACTCTGGTTTTATCGCAACGCGTTCTCGAAAAAAGAAACCACTCACTGGAGCCCAACCAGCTTAGACTGTTCAATTTAAGAAACAGCTTCGATCTTCCTGCTTATAAAGCACATAACGCACTATATGATGCAATGACTACAGCAGAGTTATTTATGATACTGGAAGGAGAAATCTCACCTAATAACTCTTCTCTGCTAAAAAGCCTGACTGTCTAGCTGCGATAGAAAACTCGCGAAAAGCAGAAGGTACGTCGTATTTATGGAATCATGGAACGTCAGTTCCGTAATTACTATAAAGCAGCGGCTCAGAACAAAGGCGCTACCGGCGAAGTTTTACTGCAGTTGCTGGAAACCCGTCTTGATAATATCGTCTATCGTATGGGATTTGGTTCGACCCGCGCTGAAGCGCGTCAGTTGGTAAGCCACAAGGCCATCGAGGTCAATGGCAAGATCGTCAATGTTCCCTCCTTTCGGGTTGGCACTGATGACGAGATTACCATTCGCGAAAAAGCCAAAAAGCAATTGCGTATTCAGTCTGCACTCGAGCTGCAGGGACAGTACGGCTTTGTAGATTGGTTGGCAAACTGAAACGTGTTCCCGATCGTTCCGATTTGTCTGCTGAGATTAATGAACAATTGGTCGTTGAGCTCTACTCCAAGTAAGCCTTGACGAGGGAAAATACATGACCGAAAGCGTTACGGAATTTCTAAAGCCTCGCATCGTCAATGTCCAGCCGATTACAGCGACACGTGCAAAGGTGACGCTAGAGCCCCTTGAGAGAGGGTTTGGGCACACTTTGGGTAATGCACTGCGACGTATTCTGCTGTCTTCCATGCCGGGCAGTGCGATTACCGAGGTCGAGATTGCCGATGTGCTTCATGAGTACACCACGATAGAGGGTGTACAGGAAGATGTCCTGGAAATCCTGCTGAACCTGAAACAAATTGCACTTGTTATGCACACGCGTGACGAGGCGACCCTGCGATTGAGCAAAAAGGGTCCCGGTCAGATCAATGCAGGTGATATCACCTTGGATCACGATGTGGAAATCGCCAATCCAGAGCATGTAATCGCCACTCTGACTAAATCGGGTGAAATCAACATGACGCTCAACGTACGGCGTGGACGAGGCTATCAGCCCGCAGCCACCCGTAAAGGTGCAGCGGGTGATGAGCGCCCAATCGGAATGTTGCAGGTCGATGCTTCGTTCAGCCCGATTCGTGAAGTCGCTTACAGCGTAGAGGCAGCCCGTGTTGAGCAAAACACCGGCTTGGATCGACTGGTCATTGAGCTCGAAACCAATGGCACTATCGATCCCGAGGAGGCGATTCGTCGCTCGGCTAGCATCCTGCGAGACCAACTATCGGTATTCGTTGATCTCGAGGCAGAGGCCGCGGAAGCCCACGCGGAACCAGAAGAGCCTGCAATCGATCCGATTCTTCTGAGACCTGTTGACGATCTGGAACTTACAGTCCGTTCTGCAAACTGTCTCAAGGCCGAAAATATTTTTCTTATCGGGGATCTGATTCAGCGCACTGAGGTAGAACTCCTCAAAACACCGAATCTGGGTAAGAAATCTCTTACCGAGATTAAGGATGTGCTGGCACGCCGTGGACTGTCTTTGGGCATGCGCCTGGAGCATTGGCCGCCTGAAAATATCGAAGAACAGCTGGCTCACTGAGACACTGTAAATCAAACCTTAACTTAATTTGAATTCTGGGGAAGTCTACCCATGCGCCATCGCAAATCAGGACGGCAGCTCAATCGGAACAGCAGCCACAGAAATGCCATGTTCAGAAACATGGCTGTGTCATTGATCAATCATGAACTGATCAAGACTACACTGCCGAAGGCAAAAGAGTTGCGTCGAGTAGCTGAGCCGCTCATTACACTGTCAAAGAACGACAACGTTGCCAAACGCCGTCTGGCCTTCTCCCGTTTGCGGGACAAGGCAGCGGTAGGTAAGCTGTTTGCAGAACTGGGACCCCGCTATCAAACGCGTCCGGGTGGATACGTACGCATCCTGAAATGCGGTTATCGGCCAGGTGATAAGGCGCCAATGGCCTATGTCGAACTGGTTGACCGGCCTGACGATAGCTCAGTAGAAGCTAAAGACGGAACGGAAGACTAAGCACTTCACGACAAGTAGTGTTAAAAAGACCCGCGCCGATAGGTGCGGGTTTTTTTATGTTTGTCTGTTCCTTCGTGATTGCCAGAACTCATGCACTGTCGCTGATACCGATGGGTTTACCCAGGGTGACGAGTATAGGTCGACTATTTCTTGATGGATTTCATCAGATCTTTCAGGTCAACGCTCTGAAAAGAGCCGGAATCCTTTCCTGGTTCCTGTTTAATCTCGAAAATACGGTGGCCGTTTATCATGCCTGAAATATCGGAACTGCTGCTGCTCACTTCATGACTGAATACTGCGATGATGTGTAACAAAGTAAAGCCTGTGATGAAAAGATAGGTTAATGTGTGTAGATCAAGCATGCTCAGATTGAATAGGAATGAGGTCTCGTTGATAAGAGCCAAACCGCTGAGTACGTTCAATGTCAGGAAGAAATAGAACGCAAGATAGAGCGGTCCCCAAAGGGGATTGTGGCTGTACCACTTTGGTAAGGGGGCTTTACCTAAGGTTAGGTAGAACTTGATGACTTCCCACGCCTGACTGAGGCGGTGGATATCCGGCTCACAATCAGCAAGGAGATCCGTCCCCTTTCCGAAAAACAACAGGTAAAGCCTGACAAGCAATGCCGGAAGCAACACAGCTGTCAGTGCGTAGTGCAGATCCTCAACGCCGGGATTGGCGAGGGGCTGGGTTTTCATCAGGTAACCGCTTGCCATCAGACCCAGGCAGGAAAACGCTATCAGCCAATGAGATAATCTGAGCCAGCGACTCCAGACGTATACACGGGTAACTTGTGTGGCTTGCATGTACTGTCCTGCGTTGGTGTGGCAAATGTCGTTGGCCATTGTGATGGTTAAATTCATCTATGGCATATTATTGAATAAGTATGTCGTGTTCAGCCTGAGTGCGCCAGTTAATAGTAACTCGTCACTACACTAGTGTGGTGCTTCATACTAATTGACGATTAAAGCGAGACGCTAAGTGGCCAGCCGCTAGGCGCGTGCCGCAGGGAATGGCAGGCCCTTTCCAAGGCACGCAACAACGCGGATGGCCGCTTAGCGTCTCGCCCGGAGGGAGGTCCGCTCAGGCCAGGATCCTGCGTTGCAAGCTAGACAAGGGCCCGCCATTGCCCGCGCATTGCGCCTTGACTCCTGGCCTGAGCGAACCTCTAT
>JARRNW010000549.1:0-2736 GCA_037384565.1 Candidatus Thiodiazotropha sp. | reverse complement strand
ACCTTTCTGAACGCTCAATAGGGAGTGAGTGGTTAGGTTTTTAGCCATACTCGACACAATAGACTTCCGTCATTGGATTCGGAGTGTCTACTCTATTCAGATACTCAATCCATCCAGACCCCCATGTTTGCCATTCGCGGCATTAGTGAATCCCTTCACGTCAAATCCCTTCATGTCATGTATCGATTTGCCCGAAGTGTGGCGGACAAGCTAAGGTGACCGCCTGTATCGAGGGCCAGGCTGTCATTCATAAGATTCCATCTTTAGGCCCGTAATCGGTGCATGCATGTACCACTTCTCTGGATCACCTCGTGAGGGAAGGTGTATTACCGCCATCACCTGAGTTGCTGGCGGCCACGAGGGCCCAGGCGGTGTTCTGAGTTATTGCATCGTTGCGATATTCGGTAGAAATTAGAAAAATTGCTTTTATGCGACTTATACTTGATACATGGTAGAAGTAGAAGAGCGTTACAAGCAGATACGGAACCGTCGTTCAGCACTTGAAAGAGTGTTGAAGCTGGCCGTTGTCATCGAGCAGCTCAATAGCACCCTGGGAGGTGTGCTGATCTCCGGAAAGGTAGAGGGAGCCTTGCCCCAGCAGGCGACCAAGTTCTATGATCAGTTGACCGAATACTACCGCTCGCTTCCCAACGAGGTGGTGCAGAAACTGCTGGGCAACCTGGAATTGGGGGTCAGCAATAATCTCCAGCCTATTCTCCAGGTTACCCGCATAGTCAGCGGTTCCAACGAATCACTGAGCTTGCCCGGCAACGAAATGGATCCCTCCGTATTCGTGAATGAGTTTGCCCAGAACACCAAGCTGCTAGTGGGGCTGCGGGTACTGCTCTACAAACGGGGTGTGCCTACCCGCAAACTGCACCTGGAAATGCCCCGGCATGCCATTGAATCGAGGCTGCATCAGCTGGAGGGACAGGAAAAGCGCTATCGTGACCACGTACGGGAGGAGATCAACGGTCTACAGCTTGACGTGGCAGCATTGTTGGCTACCCCAAAGCCTCTTGATGGGGCCATGCGGAAGATGCTGGCGCAGACCTACAAGGACTTGGTCAACGCCCGGGAGCATCTGGACGGTGGTGGCGATCTATCCGAGATACCTGTGTTGGTCGAGTCCATTGAACTCAGTAGTGAACCCATGAATTGTGAGGAGTTCCGCGGCGAGATCAAAAAATTCGGGCTGCCGGAAACGCCTCAGTTGCCAGAAGTGAAATTGGAAACAAGGCAGCCGGAACTCGAGGAACCGGTTGAACAGGAACTCGGCTTCTGGGAAACGCTCAAGAAATGGCTCAGCACCCCTTTCAGGGTCAGCTGGTCGGATATCAAATCCGGTAAAAAATAGTGCCGTTATGAGTCTTGAACAGGCTGGAGATCTGTTGTCCCCCTTTTTCTAACTTGGTCCTGATCAGAACTCAAACGTCGTCTTCTTGCAGATAGTGCGCAGAGCGAAACTGGTCTTGATGTGCGCCACGTGAGGCAGGCGGCTGAGCTGGGTTTTGTGAATACGCTCGTAGTCCTCTGCGTCGGCGACGGCTACCCGCACCAGATAATCGAAATCCCCCGCCATGAGATGGCACTCCAGGATGTCGGGGCACTCGGCGACATGGCGTTCGAACGCTTCCAGCGCCTCCTCGCTCTGGCGGTTGAGGGAGATTTCCACGAATACATTGCTGGGTTTACCTGCCGCGGATTGGTTGACCAGTGCGGTGTAGTGGTCGATAACACCATTGATTTCCAGGGTGCGTACCCGACGCAGGCAAGCCGATGGTGACAGATTGACTCGTTCCGCCAGCTGGGCGTTGGTAATGCGGCCATCCGCCTGAAGTTGGTTCAGAATGGCACGATCAGTACGATCAAAAGGGATATTTCGCATAATATTTCGTCAATCATAGTATTACTCGTGAAATATTCGAATATTGAACGATTATGAGCGCTAATTTGCAATCCTATTCAAGTGGAATCTCGCTACAGTAGTCAGTATCACACCAATGATTGTTGAGGAGACTGAGATGCTCGTAGGCGTACCCAAGGAGATCAAGAATCACGAATACCGGGTCGGCATGACCCCAGCCAGTGTGCGGGAGATGGTGGCCCATGGACATCAGGTAATGGTGGAAACCCACGCCGGCGCTGGCATCGGCTGCAGCGACACCGACTATGAGGCGGCCGGCGCCAAGGTGGTGGTGGAAGCGGCTGAGGTGTTCGCCCAGGCGGAGATGATCGTTAAGGTCAAGGAACCCCAGGCCAACGAACGGCGCTTGCTGCGCGAGGGGCAGATCCTCTTCACCTACCTGCATCTGGCCCCAGATCCCGATCAGGCTAAGGATCTCATCGCCAGTGGCGCGGTCTGTATCGCCTATGAAACGGTGCTCGATGGCCACGGCGGCCTGCCCCTGCTGGCCCCCATGTCTCAGGTGGCGGGCCGCATGTCCATCCAGGCCGGGGCCTATGCTTTAGAGCGCGCCCATGGCGGTGAAGGCATACTGCTGGGCGGTGTTCCCGGTGTGGCACCGGCCAAGGTGGTGGTAATCGGTGGTGGCGTGGTGGGCGAAAACGCCATTCATATGGCTCTGGGCATGGGTGCCGACTTAACGGTGCTGGATCGTAGTATCGAGGTGCTCAATCGCCTGTCAGGGCGCTTCGGCGCAGCTTTGAAAACCGTCTATTCCACCCGCGCTGCACTGGAACAGTATGTGCTTAGCGCCGATCTGGTGGTGGGTG
>JARRNW010000548.1:0-2736 GCA_037384565.1 Candidatus Thiodiazotropha sp. | reverse complement strand
CCGTCGACCATCACCTGACGGCCATCCTTGGCACGGTGCAGCAGCCAGAAGCCACCACCGCCAAAACCGGAACTGTAAGGCTCCACCACGCCCAGCACGGCACTGACCGTAACCGCTGCGTCGAAGGCGTTCCCCCCGGAACGGAGTATTGCCATACCCGCCTCAGTGGCCATGGGATGGGCGCTGGCGATCGCCGCTCTAGAGGGCGCATCTGCCAGCGCGGTGTTGATAAGGCCGCCAATCCCGCAAAGGGCAAACAGACTCACCAAATGTGGCAGAAACCCGGATGTAATTCGGGACCGGGTGCGACGATGGCCCGGTAACCGCAAACCGATCCATGGCGTTGATTCAGTCCGCCACAAATGAATAAGGCTCCACAAGGGAGCCTCAATGGATCGGATCAATGCAATCAGCATCTACTCTGAATCACCGGTGATTTTCAGATATTTCGCATACAACGCTTCATAACTCTCTTCATGTTCCGGATCCTTGGGAATGCAGTCCACCGGGCATACCTCGACACATTGCGATGATTCATAGTGACCGACACATTCCGTGCACAGATCAGGGTCGATCTCGTAGATCTCATCTCCCTGAGTGATGGCCCCATTGGGACACTCGGGTTCACAGACATCACAGTTGATGCATTCATCGGTGATCATTAATGCCATACGGTTTTCTCCTACTCTCTTGGACGTTTACGCCATAGTCACCTTAATATTTTATGGCGCTGAAATTGTAGGCTAGCTGAAGCGTCGACTCAATGCATCCTGCACAGCCGGATGCACAAACTCCCCGACATCCCCTCCCAACGCAGCAATTTCCCGGACCAATCCCGAGGAAATAAAGGCAAACTGCTCAGCGGGTGTGAGAAACAGAGTTTCGATCGTCGGCGCGAGACGCCGGTTCATGCCTGCCAATTGAAATTCATACTCAAAATCGGATACCGCGCGCAAACCTCGCAGGATCACATTGGCTCCACACTGCTGTACATATTCGACCAGCAGGTTGCTGAATGAACGGATCTCCACATTTTCGATACCACCGAGCACCGTGTGCGCAAGGGTGATACGCTGATCAAGATCGAAAACAGGATTCTTACCAGGATTTTCCGCGATCGCGATGATCACCCGATCGAACAGGCGCGCAGCCCGTCTGACCAGATCACTGTGTCCATTGGTGATCGGATCGAAGGTTCCAGGATAGACAGCAACAATCATAAGCCCCAAATAGATAATTAAAACATAATAATATCAGAACTCCTGACCGGGAATGATAATTATCACCCAGGCAGATTCGCAAGGGCCAGTCCGTAACTGACCTGTCCTGCCTTCTTATCTTTCAGCAATTGCCAACCCTCGGGGAGTCCCGGCATACCTCGCGAAACCAGATCCTCGAGGTAGACATGGGCATGATCTTTCAGCCAACCTTGATTCAGTTTACGACAGATCGGTTCCAGCAGGTTGGCGGAAAAGGGAGGATCCAGAAACACGATATCGAAGGCCGTGGGATCCTGCTCCAACCATTGCAATGCGTCCGCTCGAATGATCCTGACCCGATCCAAGCCGAGATTCTTGCGGTTCTCCTCCAGCTGCCTGACCACTACGGAAGCGGCGTCGATCATCACCACCTCCCCGGCGCCCCGGGAGGCCGCCTCGAGCCCCAACGAACCGCTGCCGGAAAACAGATCCAGACAACGCGCACCGGGTAACACGGGCTGCAGCCAGTTGAAAAGGGTTTCCCGGATCCTGTCACCCGTGGGCCTCAGACCCGGGATATCGGCAAACGGAAGCCGCCGGCCCCGGTGTTCACCGCCGATGATACGCACCTGTGATTCGGATTGGGCCATTAAAACGCCATCAGTTTTAAGTTTCTGTGGGTTGATACTTGTGTAGTCTACTTGCCAGCCAGGTTTTCACCACTTTGAGCTAACTCCTCAGGGATTTGCCCGACCTGGACATACACCATCCGCTCTGGATCAAGGCGGCGCCTAAACGCATCCCGTATCTGCTCTCGGGTCACCGCCCGCACCCGATCAACGAAGGTGTCCAGGTAATCGAGAGGGAGATTGTAGAATCCGATCACAGCCAGATACTGGACAATATCACTGTTGGAAGCGATGCGCATGGGAAATCCCCCAGTGATGTTCTGCTTGGCCGCGATCAGCTCCTGTTCGTCCGGTCCTTGCTCGATGTACCTTTCCAGGGTCTCCTTCACCACCTGTAGTGCCTGTTTCGCCTGATCGTTCTTGGTCTGCAGACCCAACTGAAAGATCCCGTCCTGACGCATCGGGAGAAAATAGCTGTATACGCTGTAGCTCAGACCGCGTTTCTCCCGAACCTCCTCACTGAGTATCGAAACCAGGCCACTGCCACCCAATATATGATTGCCCACATAGAGCGGGAAATAGTCGGGATCACCTCGCCTCATCCCCGGCTGGCCGATGTAGAGGTGCGATTGGGTTGACGGAAAGGCGATCTGCTGTTGCACCGGCTTATCCAGCGCGGCCACCTCAGGTAAGGGCGGTGGCGTCTGACCCGCCGGCAGATCCCGGGTAACCTGATCGGCAATCGCTTCGGCCTGTTCGCGCCTGACATCCCCCACGATGGCCACGACGGCGTTTTTCGCCACATACAGCCGCTTGTGGGTTTCCAGGATATCCGCACGGGTAATCGCCTCAACCGAGGCCTTGGTCCCTGAAGGGTCACCGGCATAGGGGTGGTCTCCGAACACCAG
>JARRNW010000547.1:0-3136 GCA_037384565.1 Candidatus Thiodiazotropha sp. | reverse complement strand
AGAGCGAGATCAGGGCAGTTTCCGAACCGGAAAAAACGCCCGACAGTACCAGAAGCACCGTCAAAATGAGATAGTTTTCCACGAAAAGTATTGAATATTACGCCGGTTATGGCCCAGTTGTGATTATCACCATTGAAGCTGATAATCACAAGCAATCCGGGCGATTTTCTCCACATCCTGGATTCCGGCACTCCAATCCCATAGCCCCCCAAAGAGTCAAATATATTTTTTTAAATCAATTAGTTGTGGATCACACTTAAACCAATAAAGGATAAAAACAAAAAGAACGACGTTCTCAATCAGAAAGCCGATTATTCCATTCCCGGCATTCAATAGTCTTTTTTTGTTTGATTCCATAGAATATCCGCTCAGGCGTATGCCGGTGGTGATGCAGAATCGATCGCCGAGACAGGACACGAGATGCGGAGCCGAATTCTCATTGTTGAAGACGAACCCGAAATCCGGGAGTTGATTCGCTTCGTTTTGCAACCGAAAGACTTCACCATCGATGAAGTGGACAATGCACAGGATGCACGCAAGTTGCTTGATCAGAACAGTTACGACCTGATCCTGATGGACTGGATGCTGCCCGGTCGTTCAGGACTCGATTTGACCCGGGAATTGAAACACAACGCCCCCCGCTCCACACCCATCATCATGCTGACCGCAAAATCCGACGAATCGGATAAGGTCAAGGGCCTGGACAGCGGCGCGGATGACTACATCACCAAGCCGTTTTCGACCAAGGAACTTATCGCGCGCATCAATGCGGTGATTCGACGCTCGTCGGATGAGGTCACGCAACAGATCCTGGAATTTCAGGGTCTGTTATTGGATCATACAAAACACCGGGTTTTGATCGAAAAAACCCCCCTATCACTTTCACCCGCAGAGTACCGGTTGCTGCACTTTTTCATGGCCCATCCGGAACGCGCCTATAACCGGTCACAGATCCTCGATCACGTATGGGGACGGGACGTTTACGTCGATGAACGTACTGTCGATGTACACATCCGACGCTTGCGCAAGATTCTTGCCCCCACTGGACATGATCGACTGATCCAAACCGTGCGCGGCACGGGTTACCGATTCTCACCAATAGATGACAACTGATGCCGTAACCCATCGTGAAACACTACCTGACTATTGAATTCAGTCAACTGACCGGTGCGGTACTGATATTCGCCCCCATTGGCTACTTGATCGGTCAACTCCCCCTAATGATGTTACTGGCCGTTGCCTTCTATCTCATCAAACACGGATACTACCTGGTCAGACTTGCCCGCATCATTCTGCAAGGCTCCCCGATCAGCCCCCCCTATCCGGTGGATATCTGGGGCATCATTTACCGGGAACTCTCGCATCACCGATCCCGCAGCCGAAAACGCAAGCGGACCCTCAATCGGTTTGCCTCACGTTTTCGCAAGGTCACCTCATCGATACCTGACGGTCTGATTCTGCTGAATAAATCCGGAGGTGTTGAATGGGCGAATCCAGCGGCCAACAAACTGCTGAAGATCTGTTGGCCGAGGGATGAACATATTCGATTGTCCGAACGTATCCCCCAGGAACAACTCACGGACTATCTCCGAAACCCCGACTATAACCGTCCCCTGGACTTCCCTTCACCCACCAACAAAGCAATTATCCTGTCCTTGCGGGTGATGCGATTCGGCGGTAAGAAGGCCCAGCGCCTGGTGGTCATACGGGATATCACGGATGTCTACAAATTCAACCAGACCCGGCGTGACTTCGTCTCCAACGTGTCACACGAACTGCGTACACCTTTGACCGTTATCACGGGCTTTCTGGAAAATCTGGGTGATAACGATAAACTGCCATTCCAACAGCGGCCCTTCGAGCTGATGATCCAGCAGGCCGATCGTATGAACAGCATCATCAACGACCTTTTGACCCTGTCCCGACTGGAAATGGGAGAAGCCCCCTCTGCGGAAAAACCGGTGGCTGTACCCGACCTGTTACGTAGAATATTCGATCAGGCACGTCTGCTCGCAGACCAGAAAGGCGGCTATCACCTGGAACTGCATGCGGATGAAAGCCTTTGGCTATTGGGCGAGGAAAACGAATTGATGAGCGCGTTTTCAAACCTGGTTTTCAACGCCATCGTGCACACCCCACCAAACACCCGAATCCGGGTTGATTGGCATTTGGAGGGCGATCGGGCATGCCTGAACGTGGCCGATAACGGCCCGGGGATCGAGGAACAACACATTCCTCGTTTAACTGAGCGATTCTATCGTGTGGACAAGGCCCGATCCCGGCAATCCGGCGGGACAGGCTTGGGGTTGGCCATCGTGAAGCATATTATCAGCCGTCACGACGGTGAGTTACAGATCGTCAGTCACACAGGAGAGGGTAGCCGGTTTACCTGTATATTTCCGCGAGAGCTGATTCTGGATAAAACGGCATGAGACAAATCCTCGCCCCTGTTTAAACCTCGTCGGTGACTTCTTCCTGAGCCTCTTCCGGAAGTTCGTCGAAACTCAAATTGACCCGATCCCTCAACTCTTTTCCGGGTTTGAAATGCGGCACGTATTTACCGGACAAGGCGACTGTTTTACCCGTCTTGGGATTACGCCCCATCCTGGGTGGACGATAGTGCAGGGAAAAACTGCCAAAACCACGAATCTCAATCCGTTCGCCGGAAGCCAGCGACTGACTCATATGTTCAATCATACACTTGACGGCCAGTTCCACATCGCGATAGGCAAGATGGCTCTGCTCCTTGGCAATAATCTCAATCAATTCGGATTTTGTCATTCTTGTCAGCGCTCCAATTCGCCGTTTGTCTGTCTCGGCTGCCTGATCTATCAGTTCCCTTGATAAACGCACGGACAGTCTCCGGGGACTGCCAGTGCGTTTAACAGAGGCTACACGAATCGTGCAGCCCCTCACTCCGATATCGAGTTACTTGAGTGTAACTCTGACTCCAAACATCAGTCGCCTTGATTATCCATCTGCTCCTTCAACAGATCACCCAGGGTCGGCACACTGGTGGCGGCATCCCGGGCATATCCCTTGATGGCAGCGGCTTCTTCATCCGCATCCTTGGCTTTGATTGACAGGGAAATAGTGCGGTTCTTGCGATCAACGCCGACGAACTTAGCTTCGACGT
>JARRNW010000546.1:0-2739 GCA_037384565.1 Candidatus Thiodiazotropha sp. | reverse complement strand
CTACAAAAATTAAGAACGAGTCGAACACATAAGAAACAAATAGTGTACTGAAGGCGTAATCAGGAAAATCTTTTTGCTGGTTTTTGGATTGATGTAGTCATCCAGGGCCAACAGCAGGCAGCCCTTATTGGTCGGTGCGGGAATCAGCGACCAGGGCACCTTTGGCGAAGCCGTAAAGGTGTAGAAGCGCTGTTGAGTCAAAGGTAACTCGAAGAGTGTCTGCAAACATCGTAGCACATTTCTAAGTCACCGGTTGCAAGAGCAGGACCGGGTTGAGATCATTCACGCCGTCGGCGGTGGTTGATGAATCCGCTTAACTCCATCCTGCATCACTGATCAGGTCAAACTCCAAAGATAATCCGATGTTAGAACAAAAACAGTCAAACCGTTTCAGCGTCGCTGAACGCGAATTCACCTCCCGGCTCCTGGTCGAAACCGGGAGATACTGGGACATGGAGCGGACCTACGAGGCCATCCTGGCTAGTGTGGTGCTTCTATAATCGTCAATTTGTATGAAGCACCACACTAGTGGCGCCGAGATCGTCACCAAGCGGTTCGAAGAGATGGGCTGTGTTGCGGGCTCCTCGTGGCTCCGATTAGCTCGGGACTAGGCATCCATAACCGTCAAAACGCCTGGGTACTGGTGGATGCCGCTGTGGCCATGGAATGGGATAGTGACGGGGGGCTGGTGAACACCGCCATCGCCGCCTAAAATACTATGTTGATGGCCTCGGCGATGAACAAGGCAATCCAGGCCGGTTGCGAAGCCTACAAGGGACTCGGCGGCAAATTCTAAAAAACCATGGCCCGTGTAATCAAGAGACCCCAGGATGATCGACCTGCTACTGATAATCTCTACCGTAGTACTGCTGATTCTAGCCCAGTTTCTTCGTATGATCCTGGCGCTTCGAATCCCCGAGTCGTTAGAATACAAACCCATCGCGCTCGCCCAACCACCTGATGTGGTACAGGACTTGTTCACTCAGGCCGACCGGGTTCTGATGAATCTCGGTTTTTCAGCCGGCTATTGGGCAAGCGTGCAAACCCAACCACCTCTACCCGGTACGCATGCGCCGCTGGTCCGCCTGTACCACCACCCACAACAGCCCGTCATCGCCCGGGTTCATCCGCCGCATAGTGTATTTTCAACCGACCGCTGCCAGATCGTATTTATTTCAATCAGTCAGAAAAAGAGAATCCTGGCTACCACCAGCCGGATGCTCGAACTGTTTCCCCGCCCGCCGAAAAACCGGGTTGTGATGATCAATACCCAGGACGATTCCGTCTCCGGGCAGTTCCAGGCTCACTGCCAGGAGATGCAAAGACTGGCAATCGAGTGGCAGGACAACGCCCGGGAACATGGAGAGAAACGCTGGACCTTCAAACTGGCGAACTACTATGAAAAGAAGATGATCCGCTGGTATTTGCGTAATCATCATATCACACAGCAGACAGACGGAAGCGCAACCCCCAGCCTGAGAGTCGCGGCACGATTCATAGTGCGTTTCTTCACCGGGCGTGAAAAGAACCCTCCCCGTGAATCATCACCCCTGCCTGTCGATCGCGCCGCATATCTGTATCACAACTGGCAGCTGGCCAATTCGCTCCCCCCTCCACTCACCACCCAGTTGGGAATTTTCCTGTTCTCTTCGATCGCCTTTATGCTGATTGGCGGTCTCTTCTGGGACTGGCAGGCCGCCCCGCTGCTGCTTGGCGTCATCCTGTTTCACGAATTCGGCCACTGGCTGGCCATGCGCATGCTCGGTTACCGTAACCTGCAGATCCTGATGCTACCCCTGGTCGGCGGCGTCACCCTTGGGCAAGAAACCACTTATAAGGTCTCTCACCGGGCCATCGTGAGCCTCATGGGGCCGCTTCCAGGCATTATCCTTGGTACTGCCCTGCTCGCATTCAATGGCATGCAAGGCGAGACTCTGCCTCTCCTGGGCATACTTCTGCTCGCGGTCAACTATTTCAATCTGCTGCCTCTCCTGCCCCTGGACGGGGGACAGCTTCTCAACACCCTGATTCCCCACAAACGTTTCGGTTTGATGATCGCCCTGGAGTGGCTGGGTGTCGCCGGACTGCTCCTGTTGGGCTGGATGAGCGATTCCCTGTTGCTTGCCAGTCTCGCGCTTCTGCCCTTATTCAGCAGCCTGACGCTGATGAGAAAAAGTCGGATTTATCAAAGCATCGACAGTCAGACCCAGGCTGGTAAAACACCCGGGGACGAACGGATGGCGGCATTTGTCATTCAAACTATGGATCAAACCGACAAATCCTATCGGCCACTGGAAAAGAAGGCGGCGGAGATCGGGGAAATCATGGGGACACTTAAATTGGAACGCCCCGCACCGGCGATCATCAGATTACTGCTCGGCAGCTACCTGGCGCTGTTTCTGGCCCCTCCGGTTGTGGCTTTCAGCTCCTCATCCGCGCTACGATCCTATACTCAGACACTGTTCCGCGATGTGGATGAAATTCAACGGACCGCCCATGAGGATGACCATTCCCATACCACGCCGGAACTGGTGGCCGAACTCGGATCGGCATTCTCCTCCTTGGGCCAACCGGATCAGCAAATGCCACCCCACCGGCTCCTCCTGAAACCGGTCAGCGTAGCTGACATCCTCGCAGCGGAACAACGTCTGCAAACCCGATTCGAAAGCGACTATCGCCAGCTGTTAATGATAAGTAATGGCGTGAATACGTTTTGGCAGGACCCCACAGCCAACCACT
>JARRNW010000545.1:0-3207 GCA_037384565.1 Candidatus Thiodiazotropha sp. | reverse complement strand
CGACGATTAAAGGTCGCAGCGATACGTCAAATCCTATTCAATCAACCTTTATGGCGAGCAACGCGAGGTGCTGGCCTACGATAAAGTCGTGATGCTCAAAACGCTCAAGTGCTCCGTTCGCGTCGTTTGGGTGTATCGCAAATCTCAGTGGGTCGCACGGTTTTCCACTGACCTCGATCTGTCGGTCGAGCCGATTATCGAGTATTAAGATACTGGCTGGAAAATCGATTCAGGATTCAAAGAAATCAAACAGGAGATCGGCGGCTCGAAAAGCCAAACCTGGAATCCTCATGCCGTTACCAATCATCTCAACTTTTGTATGATGGCCACCTCGTTTACCTGGACCTATGCCGATCACCTTGCTCAGGCACCCAAGCGTTGCAACGCTGTTAACAAATAACGGGAAATCCCCCGGCTCTGCCGAGGAGACGGCAAAAGTTTGACATTTACAGGAGTCCATCGGGGAAACTCCCCCTCGTGAGCCGCCAAGCACACGAAGAAAAGGAGAACCCTGATGGGCGGAGGTAAAAGCTAAGTCACTCCAAATGGGAGTGCAAATACCATGTGGTGTCTATACCAAAGTGTCGACGCCGCACCTTGTATGGACAACTGAGACGGCATTTAGGAGAGATATTTAGCCGATTGGCTGAGCAACATGAATAGGCTCTGTCTTTGCGGAGGATGTTCAAATTAATGAGCTAGAACTTTTTGTGCGGTTGGGGCTTTCCTCGGTAGCAAGGTGCCCCTCTAGCTCGGCCTGCATGGCCGCTTCGGTAAGTTGTTTGATCAAAGGTGTGAAAATGCCATCCTTCCTGTTGAGGTCTTTTCCCTCACGCAGTGCCTGAATAGCACTTTCCATATCGAAATTGATTTTCTCTTTCATGTATCATCTCTTTTTGCGATAGCTTAAAGAAATGACACAGAATTCTGAATACTGCCAGTAGATAACAAGGGGAATCAACAGCTTAATGCTTAAAGCCTGGATTCTTCCATCATATATCCAAGCATCCCTCTTTTCGCCGATCTATCTCGATGGGCATTTCGATTGGAACAAGCTGTCACGAAGGAGGTACTAGCGCTGTGGCTGGAAAATGTTTCCTTGACGGCGCCTGCTAAAGAGCTGCTTGCAAAAATATAATGGAGAAATAGTATGCATTAATACTATTAAAAAGCCATTAAAAACAGTATGTAATGTATTAATAGTATTAAAAAGAAGGTTCTTTCTTTACTTCGACATTTCCCGAACGGTCGGCTTCCGCCACTGCTGCGGCGAGTGCCTGGGTTACTTCCCGACGCCGGATCCACAGTGCCTGTTGCTCACTGTGTAAGCGCTCATAACCGAGGCGAGTGATGTAGGGCGATTTGGGTGGGGCAGGGGGGCTGTAACGTCCCATTACGAGTCTTCTTGTCGGGTTTTATCTAAACAGTGCATGATTCGGGTGTTCCATAGGTTAAACTAATGTAGTATTTATTAACTAGGCCATCGGTATGATTGGTCTAATGGGTATCAGTGGCCTATCCTGGAAAGTGGCTGGTTGTTGCAGAGGGAATTCTAAGCATGATTCTCGCAGTGCAGTAGTCACGTTTTCCGCTGCATCCCGCTGAAATCGACAGTCGACATGGCACTTTTGGTGTGTTGTCGGCTCAATTGCCATTGAAAAGGGGATCGAGGGTGTCTATGGAAATCACTTCAAAATCGCTGGCGAAGGTTTTACTGACAGTGTGTGTTACCGCAATCATTGCTGCTTGTGGTACGGGAGGCGGCGGGGACGGTGAAGAGGAGACGACGGGCTCCGGGAGTATCAGCGGCCGCCTGATCATACCTGCGGGCGTGGTGACCGATAGTGATGTCAATGACAGTGCAACCTCCCCGGTCTCGAATAATTCAGGTAACGAGGCTCAGTCCGTTCCCAACCCCGTGAGTATCGGAGGCTACGTGAATCAGCCCAACATGGGCGATTCCGGTAACTCGTATGCGAGCGGTGATACAGACGATTACTTTCTTGCCGATCTGGCGGCGGGACAGACCTTGATGCTGACCATCGCGGATCTGGAAACGACAGACCTGGATCTTTATCTCTACGATAGCAACGGAACCTTGGTCGATAGTTCGACCGGGACATCCAGGTTCGAATCCATCGTGGTCCCCACGGCAGGGCGATACTATGTCAACGTATATGCCTATAGCGGCGCTTCAAACTATTTGCTTTCCATTGGTTTGACCCCCGCGGCGAACTTACCGCCGAATGGCTACCGGCTCTCGGACGATTTCATTCCTGGCGATGTTCTGGTGAAATTCAAGGATTCGACCACACTTCAGGCGAAATCCCTGGATACCACACTGAGTCATTTCGATTTTCCGAATTCAGCGGGCAATGCCTTGTCCGTACAGAAGTTGACATTGAATCAATACCGGGTCTCCAGTGCCGCAAAGGGTCTGGCGACCGCCTCATTGAGTACGGACGACCAGCTCAAATATGACGGACATCACTACAGGTAGCAGTGATGTCATCGTCTCGGTGATCGATACCGGTATCCTGTTCGGTCACCCGGATGCGCCGGCTCGGCTGGTGGATGGGTACGACTTCATTTCCGACCCGGCGGCATCGGGAGATGGGGATGGCATCGATAACAATCCCGAGGACAACGGCGATAAAACGGATGCCAAAGCCAACTCATCATTCCATGGTCCCCATGTGGCCGGAACGGTCGCCGCGAACACCAACAACTCCATCGGCGTCGCCGGTGTCGCCTGGGGTGTTAAGGTCATGCCTATTCGTGCATTGGGTAAGGGAGGCGGTACCGCCTATGATATCGCGCAGAGTATCCTGTATTCTGCCGGACTTGCCAACGACTCCGGTACTACACCCTCGCAACGTGCCGATATTATCAACATGAGCCTTGGTGGCGGATCCCCCAATTCCACATCCCAGAATGCGATCAGCGCCGCGCGAAATGCCGGGGTGATTATCTTTGCGGCATCAGGTAACGAAAACACTTCCGTATTGAGCTATCCCGCTTCCTATCCCGGTGTGGTATCCGTTGCCGCGGTGGACACAAACCGGGAGCGTGCCCCCTATTCCAATTACGGTTCCGCGGTGGATATTGCAGCACCCGGTGGCAACACGCTGGTGGACTTGAATGGGGATGGCTACAAGGATGGGGTCTTGAGTACCCTGGCGGACGATAGTTCCGGAACCCCGGAAT
>JARRNW010000544.1:0-2763 GCA_037384565.1 Candidatus Thiodiazotropha sp. | reverse complement strand
GCGAGCCACTCGGGATAGACACTGCCGTCCTTGCGGCGATTCCAGATCTCTCCGTTCCAACATCCGTTCTGCAGTACGGTTTCCCACATCTCTTCGTAGAAACCACGATCATGCCGCCCGGAACTCAGAATACTTGGCGAACGTCCCTGCACCTCATCCTGTGTGTAGCCGGTGATCCGGGTAAATGCCGGATTGATCGTCTTGATGCGATTCTCCTCGTCGGTGACCATGATACCTTCGGTGGTAGTCTCGAACACCGCGGCATTCATGCGCAATTGCTCTTCCGCGCGTTTCTGTGCCGTGATGTCCTCCTTGATGGCGATGAAATGGGTGATTCGGCCACGTTCATCCCGTAAAGGCGAAATCGTCGCGGACTCCCAATAGATGACGCCGTCCTTACGCCGGTTGTGAAACAGTCCGCGCCACTCCTTGCCGGCAAGCAGGTTGCCCCACATCTCGTTGTACTCTTCCTGGGACTTGTAGCCGCTCTTGAGAAATCTGGGATTTTGTCCGAGCGCCTCCGCGGAGGTGTAACCGGAGACCTGCTCGAATTTCGGATTGACGTACTCGATGATACCCTCGGTATTGGTGATCATCACGGATGCGGGACTCTGTTCCAGGACACGGCTCAGTTTGCGCAGATCCGCCTCTGCGCGTTTCGAGGCGGTCACATCACTGCGCACGCAAACCACGCCTCCCTCGGAAGTATCCTCATTGCTCGCCAGATACCAGGTGTCGTTGTCTACCTGTTCCAGAAACTGTCCCTTCGGCAGACTACTGAGGAGCTCATCACCTTGCAGATTGAAATTACGCACCCGGCCGCCCGTGGCCGCTTTAATGGCCTCCAGGTCGATCCCCTTTTTAAGCCAATCCCTCAGCCAGGGATAAAAGGTGAGAAACTGACGATTGAAGAGCACCAACTGAGAATCCGCATCGAAAAGCGCAAAGGCTTCGGAGAGGTTCTCCACCGCGTCGTGCAGGCGGTGCCAGGATCGATTCACTTCCCGGTGCGCGTTTTGCAGGTTTCTGATCAGTTGCCATAGCCCTAACACCAGGATAAAGACCATCAAGCAAAGGACGATGATCAGCTCTCGCTTTTGTTTCACCTCAGCGATGCGGTTTTGTTCCAGATAGGTATGTATGTTCTCGAAATAATCCAGACTGGGAACCGCCAGATACTGACTCTTCAACTGTCCCAACGCGGTCAGATCATCAAGATTCGCATTGACATGAAACAACACCTCTTTGAGTATTTTCGCTCCCTCGTGAGAGAGCAGTGTCATGTTCTCCAGACTAGCCAGGGTTTCGTGAATCTCATCGAGCTGTGAATCGGTATAGAACAGTTCATAGGTGTAGAGCCTATTCAACAGCTCGAGCACCTTCTGATAGGCTTGAGGCTCTCTGGGACTCAACTCCTGAGAAACAATGGGCAGATAGTGGATTCCATTGCGCACCAGGGCTGCCTGAAACTTGATTTTCTCGAGAATAGCGAGCTTTTCATCCATGCCCCGCCAGTAAATTTTCACCAGCTCGTGAAACCTCTTATCCTGATGGACCGCGGTATTCTCCAGCGTATGGCGCAGTACCCCGAACCGCTGGCTGGACTCTACCAGAGGGTCGTACTGCACCAGCAGAAAGGAGGTGACCCGCAGGACGTCGCGATCGAGACGGGCATCTATCTCTTTGAGTTGCAACAGGGTATGGGATACTTCGGCATACTCACGGGATTCATCATCCCAGAACAAAAACAGTAGCAGCACGATGGCGACCACTAAAGCAGCCAGCAAGTAACTTCGTTTGGTGCCGATAGTCACGATCGTCTTCATGGTTTGAATCTGACGTTCTCACCGACCAGAGTGTGCAGAAACGCCACGATATTCTGAATTTCCCCATCGGGAATCTCCCGACCCAATTGATACCGGCCCATAATGCGAACCGCCTCGTCCAGGGTTGCGACCGAGCCATCATGAAAATAGGGTGGATTGATCGCCGCCAGCCTGAGGCTCGGCACTTTGAAGTAGTGCTTGTCTTCTTCCTTGTGGGTAACGTTGTATCGGCCCAGGTCCGCACGAGTGATCTCGGAATCGCGATCCTTGAAGTAATCCCCCATCGCGCCCATATATCCGTACATATTGCCGCCGACATTGACACCCTGGTGACAACTGATACAACCATAGCTTTTGAATAGTCGATAGCCTTTCAGCTCGACTTCCGTAAGGACACCCTCCTCGCCCCTAAGCCACCGATCGAAACGGGAGTTCACGGTAACCATGGAACGCTCGAAGGTGGCAATCGTTGTGGCGATGTTCGCACTGGTCAGTCCATCCTCGAAAATGGCTCCGAAGTGTTCGACCAAGTCTGGATCTTTACGCAGTTTTGAGATGACTTCCGCCCAGGAGGAGTTCATCTCTAGCGGATTATGAACCGGACCGGCCGCTTGTTCCTCGAGGGTTTTGGCGCGTCCGTCCCAGAACTGTACGAAGTTGTAACAACTGTTATAAACCGTGGGTGCTTTGATCACTCCCATGGCCCCGCCGACCCCCATTGAGCGGGGTTGCCGGTCAGTACCCCCCGTGGAGAGCAGATGACAGGTGGCGCAACTCAGACTGTTATCCTGAGACAACCGCCTGTCATGGAATAGACGATCACCCAGGGCGACCAGTCTGGGATCCAGATCCGGCTCTATTGAAAGCGGTAATATGGGTTCATTTTTCACACTTCCGGCCAATACCGAAGGCGCCAGAAAAACCAATATTAATGTAA
>JARRNW010000543.1:0-2766 GCA_037384565.1 Candidatus Thiodiazotropha sp. | reverse complement strand
GTATTCTTGCGCTGCTTCAGAAACCTTGGTCTCCGGCTTTCCTGATTCCTTGGCTGGGGCAAACGAATCGTGGTCAACCGGTCTTGCTGAGCGTCCACCTCACGGGCTTGCACGTCAGAACTCTCTTGATCGCGGGATTGAGCAACTGGCACAGCGTTCTCATTGCCGTTTGTCGTCTCGGTCTGAGCGGACTCACCATCGATCGACACTTGTGCCGGTTTGTCCGGCTGTGGCGGTTTCGACGAACCCCATATTTTCGAGATTCGCAGACCGATGCACGTCAAGGCCTGTTCCCAGTCACCAATCGTGATACGGACTCGTCGCGCTGCTTTGTCTTCTTGTGATGCGTTGAGATACCCATGCTGCATCAGTTCGTCCATGATCCGGGGATTCGGCGGAATGCCCGTCTGACCCTGTCCCATCATCGAGGCCCTGAGCTCGTCCAGACTGCGCTTGCTGACCAGCCAGATCGTGTCACTACCCTCGGCCATGAACGCGACGCCACCGGGTCGATTGATCGGCCACGTCTCATTGACCAGCCGGCGCAGTTCGGTGACCAAACGCTGGTGCAGCGGTGTTACAGGCTGCTGCGCAATGGCCACGCCCTGTCCGCCCATCAAGTTGTTGGCGACCGAGTATTGATCGGCTTTCTTGATGATCTCACTGATGACGTTGGCCTCATCAGTGACGCCTGACAGCACACTCGACCACTGCTCCAGCACGTCCTGGTCGGAGCTGAGCCAGACTTGACCCGCGATAGGTATGATCCACTGCACCATGAGCAAGGGTATGCGCTCATGGGTCCGGTAATGTCGGCTCCTGCGAAATGAAATGCTGTAGCGGGATCCGGGTGCCAGCGGACCTCCCAGCGGCGCCCAAGGTTCGGTACGGCCATCTGCGTGGTAGAGGGTTACGGCCTGGTCAGTGAGTGGTTTCCCGATATCGTGGATGAGTGCGGCCGTGAACACCGCATAGGTATAGAGGTCGGCCGACATGGACTGCTTTTCGGGGATGCCTCCCTGGGGCAAGAGATAGCTCTGCCGGATACGTAAAGCGGCCTCGGCGGTTTCCAGGGAGTGCTGGAGCAGCCCTCCAGCATGGGCGTGATGATGGGACTCTGAGGCAGGTAATAGTTGAACCAGTTCAGCGAAACGCTGGAGCAGCTCGCTGTAGAGCTTGTTGTAGTGCCCTTCCGGTAAGCTGGTCAGCTGCCGCAGCCTTCTTAGCTGGGGCTGATAGGGAGCAAGTAGCTGTTCGTGAGTTTGGGCTTTGAGTATGCCGTTACTTGGGTTTTCTGACGCAAAGACGTACCGGATCCTGTTCCAGATGTTCATTCCTTGTAGCGCCGGTATTGCGCAGATTGTGAGAACGCTGAATTCATGCGCGAACCCTCCTTTCCCTTTTCCTTTCATCGTCGGCGTAGCGATCTTAGCGAAGCCGACGGCCCTTTCGGGTAAGTCCGGTTCCATTACGGGCCCCCTACCCTTGTCAGCCATTATTATTCCTTTGCCCTTTAATAGAAAGTCTTTACTGTTGACATAATTGATCTCTTTGTGCTTTATTTTTCCTATCACCTGACCTCGCGCTCCTTTCTGGTCAGGCATCCGCTGACTGGATGGGAGTTCTCTTCTGCATCGTCTGCCACTCGGCAGAGTTTCTGTTGTCATTCATCTTGGAACGCCGCTGCTTCGCCTGCGATGTGAGTCGTTTGGCATTGTGGCAACCTTATGTCATGGAGATACCGATGCCACGAGACAGCGGCACTGAACTTAGGCTTGCACAGGATTGGCGGGAGACGGAAGCAGATGCTGAAAGCCTGTTGCTTGATGATATCGCCGGTACCGAATCAGATACCACTTCTATCCATGACGCGAGCCGTGCGTTTAAGGAGAACACGGACAAATCTCAAAGGCCTGGACGTATCGTTACAAAAGGTCAGATACAGATTCATACCAGAGCCGCTCACGAACTTTTCTATGGGCGAAAATCCGATCGTGAAAACGGTGTCGTACAGATCGTAGGCCTGGTGATGTTTGCATCATTGACTAACCAGCTGATCACGCTTTGCAGAGAGAACGATCCCTATGCGGAGGCTGTGCTGATCAAGATTGAAAAACTTCTGAGTGATCTCGAGACCAGAATTGATGAAATGAAAGCACAGTACGAAGGGGTTTTGCAGCAGGTCGAGGGTATGGAGATCGGATTTCATGAGTCAGTGCGTCCGATTTCATTGCCGATTTCTTTTGCGAGCCCTTATGGGTTTATCGCTGCTCGCTGTTTGGTGAAATTTGACCGTGTCTTTCTTCATGCCTACTCGGCGAAACACGCGGGTTTGATTTCACAGAAAGCGTGGCATGAATCAATCATTCACACACGCACATCGTTTCGGAATCTGTTCCAGCTTGCAAAGCACTACCGGTTCGCTGGCGTTTCACGTGATGATTTAGCAGCGAACAATGCGAAAGCCAGGGATGCCATAGAAAAATATGGTGAGTTGCCTGAGTCGATACTCACTGGAACCCAGCGTTCACGATTTGCACACAGCTGAGTGAGTGGATACGGATCATGTCACACAACCTTCTCATCGTTGAATCTCCGAACAAGTGCAAGAAGATCCAGTCGATCCTGGGGGATGGCTGGATCGTAAAGGCCTCTATGGGCCATGTCAGGGATCTGCCCGCCAAGGAGATGGGAGTCGACCTGAAATCCTTCCAGCCCCAGTATGTGGCCAACGAGAAAGGCAAGAAGGTGCTCGCCGGTCTTCGC
>JARRNW010000542.1:0-2767 GCA_037384565.1 Candidatus Thiodiazotropha sp. | reverse complement strand
CTGCGGATAGTGCTGTAACAACAGTGTCGACGCCTGGCGCACCTCATCCAGTAACCCCTGATCACGCAACGGATCGGCGATGCGCATCTGCATCTCGCCGGTCTGCCGGGTGCCCAGCACCTCACCTGGGCCACGTATCTCCAGATCTCTCTGGGCAATCAGGAATCCGTCATTGGTCTCCCGCATGATCCCCAACCGGCTGCGGGCATTCTCCGAGAGGGGGGCATGGTACATCAGCACACAGTGACTTTCGGCACTGCCCCGGCCTACCCGCCCCCGCAGCTGGTGCAACTGTGCCAGTCCCAGACGTTCCGGATTCTCGATGATCATCAAGCTGGCATTCGGCACATCCACGCCAACCTCGATCACTGTGGTCGCCACCAGCAGGTCCAGCGTTGCGTTCTGAAACGCCCCCATCACCTGTTCCTTCTCAGCCTGACGGATACGCCCATGCACGAGTCCGACCTGCAATTCCGGCAGGGCCTCGGAGAGCAGACGCGCAGTCTCCTCCGCCGCCTGACACTGCAACGCCTCGGACTCCTCGATCAGGGTGCAGACCCAGTAGGCCTGGCGTCCTTCGGCACAGGCGGCACGCACTCGGGCAACCACCTCATCGCGCCGCTGATCGGAGATCACCGCGGTGGACACCGGCTTGCGCCCGGGTGGCAATCCGTCGATCACCGATAGATCGAGATCGGCATAGGCGGTCATCGCCAGGGTACGGGGTATCGGGGTGGCGGTCATAATTAACTGGTGCGGGGTATGGTTACTGCGCCGCCCCTTCTCCCTCAGGGCCAGACGCTGATGCACACCGAAACGATGCTGTTCGTCGATGATCACCAGCCCCAGATCCCGAAACACCACATCCTCCTGGAACAAGGCCTGGGTGCCGACGATCAATCGCGCCTCACCCGTGGCAATTCGCTCCAGGACCCCATCCCGGGGCCGCCCCTTGAGGCGTCCGGTCAACCATGCGATTTCCACATCCAGGGGTTCCAGCCAGTGGCGGAAATTGCGCAGATGCTGCTCCGCAAGGAGTTCCGTAGGCGCCATCAGGGCCACCTGACCGCCGGCTCCGATCACCTGCAGGGCCGCCAGGGCACTGACCACGGTCTTGCCCGATCCCACATCCCCCTGCACCAGACGTTGCATCGGATGCCTGAGGCTCAAGTCCGCCTCGATTTCCGCCACCACTCGGTGCTGTGCGTCGGTCAGTTGAAAGGGCAAGCCGTTGAGCAGCGCCTCCTTGAGCTGGTTATTCACCGGATATCCGGTGGCGCCTTGGGCGCGATGCTGTTCCCGCACGCTGCGCAGGCTGATCTGGTGGGCCAGGAGCTCCTCGAACACCAGACGTTGCTGCGCAGGATGTCGCCCCGCCAGCAGTTGTTGCTGATCCACCTCGGGGGGCGGTCGGTGCAGAAAACTGACCGCCTGGGCGAGATCCGGCAGGTGGAAGCGTTGCAACAGGCGCTCTGGTAGCAGTTCCGGCAGTTGATTCGGATCACTCTCGAGTAACACCAGGGCCTGCTGCATCAAACCCCTCAGGGTGAGTTGGTGCACCCCTTCGGTAGTGGGGTAGATTGGGGTCAGGGATTCGGCTACCGGCAGGGGTGTATCGGGATCGATGGCCTGGTACTCGGGATGAATCATCTCCAGACTGGAGGGTCCGCTGCGCACTTCCCCGAAACAGCGTAGCCTGACACCACGCATCATGGCCTGTCGCTGGGCATTGCTGAAATAGAAGAAGCGTAGATAGAGAAAACCGGTGCCGTCGGAGAGATGCACCATCAGGGATCGGCGGCGGCCAAACCGGACCTCCGCGAGGCCGACCTCCCCCTCGACCACCACCTGGTCACCCCGGCGCAGTCCGCCGATGGGCTGCACCCGGGTGCGGTCCTGGTAGCGGACGGGCAGATGGAACAGCAGATCCTGCAGACTGTTTATCCCCAGTCTGGAGAGTTTTTCAGCGCTCCTTGCCCCTACGCCCTTGAGCCGGGTCAGCGGTTCAAGAGACAGATCTGATGACGGTTGTTCCTTCGACAATGTATTTCGCTGATAAGAGTTTGCGCTCGTGTAGTGCCCTATACTGCAGTAACGACCCAAGGTCTTCAATTTTCGTGGGCCAGTATGCAACGGTACATCAGTGTAGTGCCTCATGCTAATGGGTGATTGGAGAGGTTCCGCACATGACCCGAAGCAACACGTCACACTATAATCATGGTTGATTCTTTTTTCCAAGGCCCCAATTGAGCCAACAACCACCCTCGTCATCCAGTGCATGCCGGGACCCGGAATATGCCGGAGTGACGAATATCTCGAACACCGGATCAACGAAGAGACACTATTATGGTGATTCAAGACACCCTGACACTCCACACCCATGGTCGCAACACCTATGACATCACCCCATCGATTCAGGAGCGTGTCCGTGACTCCGGCATCCGCACGGGGATCTGTCAGTTGTTCATTCGTCACACCAGCGCCTCTCTGATCCTGTGCGAAAACGCGGACCCGGATGTCCGCTCCGACCTGGAGCGATATACCAGCCGGCTGGTAAAGGATGGCGATCCGATCTTCGATCACACCTTGGAAGGACCGGACGACATGTCGGCGCACATCCGCTCGATTCTAACCCACATGGACTTGAGTCTGCCGATCAGCGAGGGCCGGTTGGGATTGGGAACCTGGCAGGGAATCTACCTCTGGGAACACCGCACCCACGGACATGGCCGGCAGATCATCGTGACACTCTATGGCGAGTAAACCT
>JARRNW010000541.1:0-2788 GCA_037384565.1 Candidatus Thiodiazotropha sp. | reverse complement strand
ATGTATGCCGCCCTGCCATCGGTAGCAGCTAAGGCGACGAGGATCAGGCCGCTCAATTTCAATGCTTTAATATTTCTGTTCATAACTTCCTTTCCTTATTGTTTTATGAAATTTCTTCAATATATGGTCCCAGTTATTTGCCATCATGCTCAACGGGCAGTTAATTTTTGCATCTATGCCAATACGAAGATAAGCAAGTAAATCGAGGCAGATTACCCAAAGATCGTGACCAGCTCGCAGTTGAAACCGGTTACACCTGGCAAGCAGCGTTACTTCACCAAACAAGATACCTCTGCAAGTGATATTTACTGCCGCTATTAGAGCTGCTTGCTATTGGGATAATGCTCATAAACTGCGAGTCGTACACAATAAAGGTAGTAGCAACCATAATCGCTACAGACACCTGGCGACGCGCCACTAAAAATAATTATTTTTTCTCAAGCCTAAATTCAGTTTTATTGTTAATTCTGCATTGTTACATGGATCACAAATATCTGTATCTAGTACAGCATCCAAGAGACTCTGTTCTATAATATTTTTTATCGTCCATGCTTATTTCGTTATACGCTAGTTTATAATTATAGTGTTTAAATGCTTTCAGAGGGAATTAACTTCTCTTCAGCGCTCGGAGTTTGTGATACCACTCGCAAATAACCACTAAATAGATTGCGGTACCGGACAATTAAGTATATAATTTAATTTAATTGAAAACCGCAATAAGCATGAATCTATTTTGAGGTAAGGACTGGGGGGAGGCCGAATAAGCCGAAAATATTTTTCTACCCTGTCTCAATCAATTCAGCATCCTGGATTTCCAGTTGAACCCACCCTCTTCCATTGCCATTCTAGCCTTTAGGCAAATATAGCTTGGAAACTTCAACGATTAGTAATACATAAATTTACCGGCAGATGACTCGTTAGTAATTCGCTTTGTAACGAGCTTTGAACTCATTCAAGCAGCACATCATCTGTGAGATAGTGATCAGCCAACAGGCAGCCTTTATCATAGTTAACCCTACTCTATAATTTAGCTGTCGTTATGACCACTCTTTAGCTTTATCTTTATCGACATGCAGAACGAACAAGAATAAGTCGCGCGATAGCCACAAGTTGATCCAGTTGTTGAAAAAGTCCGGGCTGCAACACCTGATATATAAACAGATATCTCGATTTTTATAAAGGATGATTAGCGTTATCCTTTGGAAATAGCACTTTAATCAATACAAGTATAGGTAATATAAAAGCAATACCCTTTCATATCAAGGCAGAAAACTGGTAGTGGTAAACACTCTAAACACCTCTCTGCCCGCCCAGCCTTTAGCTCAACACCCAAGAATCCCGACTCAATCCGCCCGCTTCCACAGCCTTCCTGGTCTTCCGGCTTGGTTCAAGCAAAAGGCCGCCAGACAGCCTATCCTTGGGTTGCTGTGCCGTGTAGTGAAATGTGAAATCCCAGTGCTAGACAAACCAGCCTGAATCTGGTGAGGCCCGCGTTGCCGGCAGCAACTCGGGTGGTGGCGGCAATGCGCCCTTCTTCTTGAGGTGAGCCAGTATCTTGTCGATCACCACCTGATCCTCAATACAGGCGATCACCCTGGAGTCACCTCCACACTTTGGGCAGACCGAGACATCGATGTTGAATACCCGTTTCAGGCGCTGTGCCCAGGTCATGGACTGGTGCCGCTGTTCGGGTGTTTTGTCTTCGTGTTCCTCGTGAGGACGGCCCTTGCCGCGTTTAGCCGGCGTCACATCTACCCGGTGTTTGCTGTTGGGCGCAAACACCCCATGGAACCGGGTCAGGTTTACTCTCGGTTTCGGCACCAGCGCCGCCAGCTTGGCGATGAAATCCAGCGGCTCAAAGATGACGTGCGTGGTGCCATCGCTGTAGGGCGTTTTGAGTTGATAACGGACATTCCCTGAGGGTGTCAGTGACAGCCGTTTCTCTGATACCGATGGTCTTGAAATATATCGGCATAGCCTCTCCAGCTTCTGCCGTTCCCAGGCCTGTGCCGCGACCCCGGCGTGCAGGCTGAAACCAGATACTTTAGCTACCTGGGCAAACCGATCATCGTCTTCCCAGGACGGGATCGTCTGCAGCGTGAATACCTTGCGTCCTTGCTGCGGACCGATGGCGATGCGGTAACTGACCGAACAGCCCAATACCTGTTGCATGGGGTCCTCATCCGCATCATCCAGATTCAGGTAACTGTTTTCTTCATCGCGTTCCAGGATGCCTTCGCGCTCCAGAAAGCCGGCAACCCGGTAGCTGATCGTATGCACCAGCTCTATCAGTTCCTGCTGTTCCGGCCCATTGGTGCGCTGGAACCGTGTTCGAGCGTGTTGGGTTTCCGTGTGTACCCCATCCAGGAACAGCATATGAAAGTGAACATTGAGGTTCAGCGCACTACCAAATCGCTGGATCAGGGTCACCGCACCGGTCTGCGCGGTCTTTCGAGTGAATCCTGCCTTCTGAATCAGATGGGACGATATGGCCCGGTACACAATCCCCAATACCCGCCCCATCAGATCCGGGCGGCTGGCAAACAGGAACCGCAATTGAAAGGGAAAGCTCAACACCCACTGACGTATAGGCTGTTCCGGGAAGACTTCATCGACCAGCAGTGCAGCGCTTTCCGCCATGCGTCTGGCACCACAGCTTGGGCAAAAGCCACGGCGTTTGCAGCTGAACGCAACCAAGTGTTCGTGATGGCATTCCTTACACTGAACGCGCAGGAAAGCATGCTCCAAACGGCCACATTTGAGGTAATCCGCAAATTCCTGTTCCACA
>JARRNW010000540.1:0-2799 GCA_037384565.1 Candidatus Thiodiazotropha sp. | reverse complement strand
CCAACATGAGGTCAGGCTCGGAGATCAACCGGCAATGCTGTATCACGTCAGCCAGGGGGCATCCGGCGTACTTTTCTACAAATGGCTGTTACTCTTCGGCAACGAGCAGGTCACCGAGATGGTGGTGGCCGTCTTTCCCGAGCAGACGGAGACGCAATGGTCTGCCCCCCTGAAACAGGTACTGCTGAACACCCGATGGCAACGGGATGTGAAACCGGATGTCTTCGAGGGATTGGGCTACCACATTCAGGAATCGGGGGATCTCAAGATCGCCACAAAAATCAGCACTACCCTGTTGCTCACCCGCAATGGGGTCACCCCAAAGGAACCAAACGACGATCCCTATATCGCAATCACGCCCTCGTTCGATCAACATTGGCAGACACCGGAAGATACCCTGACCTATACCAGAAACCGCCTGCAACAGATGGAAAATCTGTGCATCGAACCGAAGATATCCCATGAAGCGCCCATCAGTTTAGACCACCTGAAGGGCCATCAACTACAGGCAACCTGCACGGATAAGCACAGTGGCGAGCAATTAGCCGTACTGCACACCATGATCTTTTCCGATGAGGGGTACTATCTGTTCCTGGCTGTCGCTCGGGATATGGATAAGGCCGCCTATGCCCCGATATTCCAAAAAATCATACACAGTTTCAAACGTGGTTGATGCGCCAACCGGCCGTTGTCATGTAAATGTTATTAAGGAGTATTAAGTTTGTTAAGTTATGGAAAATATAAAACAATCATAAAGACATTTTGTGTTTATGATGTTCTGGCATTGTTACCAATGGCAATTCCAGTCATGAACTCTGAACATATATCCACATTATCAAAAATCGATGTTTTACTAGGAGGATCAGATTGGGATAATTTTTCAGCTATTAATTTATTGTTTGTTCAAATGCTGGGGATACTAGGTGTTGGGTGGGCTATTTGGAGATGGAAATATGTTTCAGTCGAAATAGGTCGGTATGAAGGTTATTTACGAGCATTATTCTCTGCCGCTTTGTTCTGGGCATACTTTTTAACACAACATCCAATCATCCTTATCTTTGCTGTTATTGACCTGATTGCGTCAATATTACACTTACTTAAATGTGAGAATAGTTAATCTAAAATCGGACTCAGGATTTCACCCAGCTTCCCCCCCTGCAGCCAGCGCAACGCAACCTATTGATTGACATTTATCAATTTGCCATGCCTATCAATATAAGCGTTACAAACGATTTCTCTAGTTCCCCGCGGCTCCCTACCATGTGTCTCAAGTCAGGCGTCAACGCCAACACTGAAAACTCAACCCAATTAAGACTTATGAGGTAAACACAATGGAAAACGTCTCCCAGATTCACAGCATGCCCCGATTGAACGAAGCCGCTCCCGCCTTCCAGGCGCCGACCACCCACGGGGTAAAAAAACTCGAGGACTATCGCGGCCAGTGGCTGGTGCTGTTCTCCCACCCGGCGGACTTCACCCCGGTCTGCACCACGGAATTCATCGCCTTCGCCCAGCGTCATGCCGAGTTCCAATCGGTCGGATGCGAGCTGATCGGATTGTCGATAGATAGCACTTACTCCCACATCGCCTGGGAGCGCAACATCAAGGAGAAGTTCGGAGTGGATATCGGCTTCCCGATCATTGCCGATCTATCGATGCAGGTGGCCCGGGCCTACGGCATGATCCAGCCGGGTGCCAGCGACACCTCCGCGGTACGAGCCACCTTCATCATCGATCCCAACGGTGTGTTGAGGGCGATGATCTACTATCCGATGAGCAACGGCCGTTCCATCGATGAGATCCTGCGCCTGGTCAAGGCCTTGCAGACCTCGGATGAGCACCAGGTGGCTACCCCGGAAGCCTGGCAGCCGGGAGACAAGGTGATCGTACCGCCGCCCGCCAGCGCGGAAGAGGCCCAGGCCCGCAGCGAAAGCGGCGAGTATGAGTGCACCGACTGGTACTTCTGTAAGAAGGCCGTCTAAGCAGACACCCGGGAAGCCACGCCATTGCGGCTTCCCGGGTTATCGACGTTCCCTCACCCATGCTTTCGTGCATAGGGGAACCACTGAGCAGCCCCCTCCACTACTACCCGTGAGGAACGAACTCCCCCTCAACCGGTCTATGGAAGGTGCCGCCCACACCGATCAAAACACAGGTTTGAACTCATGACACTGCGTATCCTGTCAGCCTTGATCCTTGCATTGATCCTAACCAGCCTGGGCGTTTCGGCCAACCCCAAGATCCTGGTAACCGGCGACCAACTGCCCGAGACAGTGCTGCCCGATCAAAACGGCCAAACCCGAAACCTGGAGGGCGCCCGGCTGATCCTGTTTGCCCAGGACAAAGCCGCCGGCGAGATGATCCATGCCGCTCTGAAGGACAAGACCCAGGAGCAACTGGACGCGCAGGGTATTGTGGTGATCAGCGACATCAGCCGCATGCCCGGACTGGTGGCCCGCTTCATCGCCTTGCCCAGCATGCGTGACTACAGCTATCAAATACTGCTGGGCTACGCAGCGGGGGAGACTCAGTGGATACCGCGTAAGGAGGACTCGGTAACCCGGTTGACCGTGCAGGACGGCCTGATCACCGGTATCGACTATGCCCACTCAGCAGAACAACTGGCGGGGTTGATCACGCCAGACAGCGCAAACCAACCGTGATCTCGGAGAAGTCCCGGATCGCGGCAAACTGGCAATCCTCCCGGGCGGGTTGTTGGGAATCGGGCTTGAGCACCGCCAGAATCCAGCGAATCCCATAGGCCTCGGCGGCTTTCAGCACACCCGGGCTGTCATCCAC
>JARRNW010000539.1:0-2811 GCA_037384565.1 Candidatus Thiodiazotropha sp. | reverse complement strand
CCATGGCGAATCCTACCGCAGCACTCTCCCGACCACCCAGCTGTTTCACCAGGCCGTCGTAACGCCCGCCGGCACAGACCGTTCCCTGAGCCCCGAGCTGATGGGTGACCCATTCGAACACGGTCCGGTTGTAGTAATCCAGTCCTCGCACCAGACGCGGATTCAGCACATAGGTCACCCCGGCCGCCTGCAACCCTTGGCAGAGGTGCTCGAAATGGTCCCGGGATTCCTCACCCAGATGCTCCATCAGGGCGGGCGCCTTCGCGATCAGCTCTGCGAGATCGGGATTCTTGCTATCGAGAATCCGCAGGGGATTGCTGTAGAGACGACGCAGGCTGTCCTCATCCAGGCGTTCCCGATGCTGCTCGAAATAGCTCACCAGTTGTTCCCGATAGCGGACCCGTTCTTCCGAGGTACCCAGGGTGTTGAGTTGTAATTCCAGTCCCTGCAGTCCCAGTTCCTTCCAGATCCGCGCGGTAATGAGGATCAATTCCAGGTCGATATCCGGCCCGTTCATGCCGAAGGTTTCGGCACCGATCTGCTGGAACTGTCGATAGCGCCCCTTTTGCGGTCGCTCATGACGAAACATGGGACCCTGATACCAGAGACGCTGCACCTGATTGAAAATCAGGCCGTTCTCGAGTCCGGCGCGCACACAACCCGCGGTCCCCTCGGGACGCAGGGTCAGGCTGTCGCCATTACGGTCTTCGAAGGTGTACATCTCCTTTTCGACGATATCCGTCACCTCGCCGATTGAGCGTTTGAACAGCTCGGTCATTTCGACGATGGGCATGCGGATTTCGCGATACCCGTAGCGGGTCAGGACCGACCGAACCCGATCTTCGAGGAACTGCCAAAGGGGTGTCTGTTGCGGCAGGATGTCTTTCATCCCGCGAATGGCTTGGATCTGCTTGGCCATGGGTGTTTGGAAAATGAATAAAAGCCAACAAGGCTACCACGTTGCCGGCGAACTACCTAGTACTCTTTTCAACTTGGTGATCCACCCTGGTATGGTGTTTTATAAGGTTGCCTGAACATCTCAAATCGCACTTTAGGAGTCGATCATGGAGCGCATCACCATATCCCTGGACTCGGCCCTCGCCGAGGATTTCGACCGTTTCACCTCGGCACACGGATACCGTAACCGCTCTGAAGCTATCCGCGATCTGATTCGACAAAAGCTGGAATCGGAACGGCTGGAAAAGCACTCAGAGGGGGATTGCGTGGGTACCCTGACCTATATCTACAACCACGAGGAACGGGAGTTGTCCCGACGCCTGACCCAGGTTCAGCACGACCACCACGATCTGGCCGTTTCCACACTGCATATCCATCTGGACCACGACAACTGCCTCGAAACCGTAGTCGTGATGGGAGGAATCCACCAGGTACGCCGGTTTGCCGACTCAGTGATCTCACGCCCTGGGGTGCGGCATGGCAAACTCTACCTGGTACCGGTCGATGTGGAAGACAGCAAACATGCTCACGGACAGAAAAAACACGCCCACTCACACCATTCACCGCATACCTGACCGATTGCCGGACCCGGTTGTTCGCGTTAGACTTTGAAAGAAAATCATAAATATTAATAATTCTTCATACTATCGCCGAGGAACACCCATGAAAATCGCAACCTTCGACGCTCTGCCCTGGCTGCTGTTGGGAACCGTACTGCTCGCGAACCCGGCATACGCCCATTTTCAGGAACTGATACCCGACCATGACATCCTGACCCAGGAGAGCGGGTCTCGGATTGGCCTGTCGTTGACCTTCACTCACCCAATGGAGGGTGGTCCGGTCATGCCCATGGACGAACCGACCCGGTTCGGGGTCGTCGGTCCCAGCGGTGATATCGATCTCAAAGGGCAACTGCGACCCATTCAACGCCAGGGCAAGTCTGCCTATCAGGCCCAATACAAAATCACCCAACCCGGTGACTACAGCTTCTACCTCGAACCCGCCCCCTATTGGGAACCCGCCGAAGGGGTGATGATCATCCATTACACCAAGGTCGTCGTCGATGCATTCGGTGCTGAAACAGGCTGGGACCGGGAGTTGGGCCTGCCGGTCGAAATCGTGCCCCTGACCCGTCCTTACGGATTGTGGACGGGTAACCTGTTCAGTGGAATCGTCAAGCACGGCGGCCAACCCGTACCGTTCGCGGAAGTGGAGGTGGAATGGCGTAACGACGGAAGTATCACGCCACCCGCTGATCCCTACATCACCCAGGTGATCAAGACCGACCGGGAAGGCGTCTTCCACTATGCCATGCCCAGGGCCGGCTGGTGGGGATTTGCGGCGTTGGTTGAGGGAGAGAAACCCTTACCCAATCCCCAGGGCGATCCGGTACCGGTGGAACTCGGGGGATTGATCTGGGTTAAAACGCTCGATATGCGCTGAACGGTTTTCCGGACAGTTGCCGTTTCACCAGGATTACATCAGCTGATGAGTGAGATCCTATGTTGAGTGGTCTATAGTGTTCATACGTTTTTTCAAATCATCACACGTCTCACGGATGCGGCGTCGCACCAAGAGCAGAGAGATATGGCGCATATTCCCGATGGTGTCCTGTCAGCGCCCGTCCTGATCAGCGGAGCAATAGCGAGTACCGGCCTGATCGCGATCGCCCTACGGCGACTGGATTATGAACGTATCCCCCAGGCCGCCATGCTTTCCTCCGCGTTCTTCGTTTCATCCTTGATCAGTGTGCCGGTTGGCCCAAGCAGCGTACATCTTCTGCTCAACGGACTGATGGGGATGGTACTGGGGTGGGCCGCGGTGCCGGCGATTCTTGTGGCGTTGCTGCTGCTA
>JARRNW010000538.1:0-2812 GCA_037384565.1 Candidatus Thiodiazotropha sp. | reverse complement strand
CATCTCGCCCGGCAGGCCAATCGGGAGGGATTTCTCCTGGTGGTGATGCTGGCGGTATTTCTCGCTGCCTGGGCTATGTTCCAGGCTGGATTGTCGATGGCGTTGGGGGCCTTTGTCATGGGGATGCTGCTTTCCGGTTCGGATTACCGGCTGCAGATCCAGGCCTTTGTTGAACCCTACAAGGGATTGTTGATGAGCCTGTTCTTTGTTGCCGTAGGCATGTCGATCGATTTCTCCTCGCTCAAGGATCAGCTGCCGATCTTTACCCAGCATATTCTGGTGATCGTAGCGATCAAGCTTGTGGTGCTGTTCATTTTGTCCCTGGCTTTCGGATACACCCGCCTGGTAGCCATGCGGATCAGTTTCTACTTGGCTCAGGGCGGGGAGTTCGGCTTTGTTTTGTTTGGCTCGGCCAAGGCCCTGCAATTGATCGATGACCCGACCTTTGTCACGGTGGTTGGTGTGATCTCCGTGAGCATGCTGATCACCCCCATTCTGGTGAACATCAGTGACCGGTTGGCCCGGCGCTTCGAATCGCAACAGCATGACACTGAACATCTTCGCTATCCCGCGGATCAGAGCGACAAGCGCAGAAAGGTAGTGATCGGCGGATACGGTCGGGTAGGGCACACCGTGGCCGTGATGCTCCACTCCAGCGGGGTGCCTGTGGTGATCTTTGATACCTCGCCTGAGCGCGTCGCACAGGGGAAGAGCGATGGTCTACCGGTCTACTATGGGGATATCAGTGATTCCGATCTGCAGGAGGCGGCTGATCTGGAAACCGCCGCCCTGGTGGTGCTGACCATCAATAGCGGCCCAACGGCCCTCAAGACCATTGCCCGTCTGAGGAATCGACATCCGAATCTGCCCATCATATCCCGTGCCCGGGATCTGGAAGCCTGTGGCCATCAGGTCAGTGCTGGTGCTTCCCAGGCTTTTCCGGAAGCCCTCGAGAGCAGCCTGAGGCTGGGTGCGGTTGCCCTCGAAATGATCGACATGCCAAAAGAGAATGTGGATCTGCTCCTGCAGGGTGTGCGCCAGGACAATTACACCCTGGTGGTCTCCGAGGAAGATGTCCTGCGCAAGAAATCCTAGAACGTCTAAAGTTTATTGATCCTCAGCCGCAAATCCCACTACATGCTTGGTTATCCCTGTAGAATCTAGGGAAATGAGTGGGTGTGCGAAACAGGTAGGTAAGGTTTCGAGACAGATCCGGGGATTGCTGTGCGGATTCCGGATCTGCGTCGCCATGGAAAATGGAGAATGGCAATGATGATCAAAGCGAAACTTTTGTCCGGTGGACTTTTTTTGTCAGTAATCCCCTTGATCGTTTCCAGCTTCATTACCGAATGGGTGGCGACTGATGAGGGTGGAGACGCGGTTAAGGAACAGGTTGAACAGCGACTCATTGCTATACGTGACATCAAAAAGGGCGAAATTGAGCGCTATTTCACCCAGATTTCACAACAGGTTCGTGCCCTGGCGAATGATCGCATGGTCATCGAGGCCATGCCCCGATTCATCGAAGGGTTCCATCGATTTCAACAAGAGAGCAACCTCCCGGGAGACGCCGCGCTGCGGAAGGCTTTAGCCGGCTACTACCAGGGGGATTTTGCAAACCACTACGCAGAGGTCAATCCGGGGCAGACGATTGCGGCGGCCTCGCTGTTGGATACGCTGGGCGAAGAGGGTACCGCACTGCAGTATCAGTACATCACGGTGAATCCCAATCCTCTGGGTAATAAGCATAAATATGACGGGGTAGAGGACAACTCCTCGTATTCTTCCACCCATCGTCTGTACCATCCGCACATCCGTGACTTCCTCGAACGTTTTGGTTACTACGATATCTTCCTCGTGGACGCCAAGAGCGGCGATGTGGTCTACACCGTTTTCAAGGAACTCGATTACGCCACCTCGCTGAAAACGGGTGCCTATGCCGATTCCGGTCTGGGGCGGGCATTCAAAGCCGCCAACCGATTACCCGCGGGGTCATTTATCTTAGAGGATTTTTCCGCTTATCTGCCTTCCTATAACCAGGCGGCGAGTTTTATCGCCGCGCCCGTGTTTGATGGTGCGACCCGACTCGGGGTGCTCATCTTCCAGATGCCGATCGATGAGGTCAACCGGATCATGACCCTGGAGGGGCGCTGGGCCGAGATGGGTCTGGGTAAGTCAGGCGAGGTTTATTTGGTGGGACCGGATCTGACCATGCGCAGTATGAGCCGGTTCATGCAGGAAGAGCCCGATAGCTATCTGGCTGCCCAGAGAGATGCTGGTATGGACAGCGACTTGATTGCAAGGATTGAAGCGAGCGGCACCACCATCGGACTACAACGGATTAGCACCGAGACCGCGCAAAAGGCCGTAGCCGGCAATACCGGTGAACAAATTGTCGATGACTACAGGGGAGTAGCAGTCCTGTCCGCCTATTCACCCGTGAAGATGTCAGGACTGAATTGGGGAATTCTGGCGGAGATCGACAAGGCAGAGGCGTTTCAAGCCGTGGCCGATCTGGGGACTAATATCATGGAGACTTCCCTCGCCGTTGTATTGGTTGTGGGCCTTGTTGCAGGTGCCGTAGCCTTTTACTTTGCGATGAAAATTGTCAAACCGGTGTGTTACCTGGCCGATACCGTTGGGGAGATCGAACGCAATTCCGATCTCACCCGACGTCTGGATCATGTCACCAACGATGAAATCGGAAACATCGCCGACGCCGTGAATGGGATGCTCAATAAGTTTCACAAAATCATCAAGCAGGTTTCGGGATCGACCGTTGAAGTGAGCTCCGCATCCCAGGAACTGGCAC
>JARRNW010000537.1:0-2821 GCA_037384565.1 Candidatus Thiodiazotropha sp. | reverse complement strand
GGCCAGGGTCCGGAAGGATTGGTGCTCTCCGGACACACCGATACCGTACCCTGCGACCCGCTGATGTGGCAACAGGATCCGTTTACTCTGACTGAGCGGGACCAGCGCTACTATGGACTGGGCACTGCGGATATGAAGGGCTTTTTCGCGGTGCTCATCGAGGCTATTCGGGACCTACCCCTGAAGCGACTCAAGCAACCTCTGGTGATTATTGCCACGGCGGACGAAGAGAGCAGCATGTGCGGAGCGAAACACCTGCTCGACCTGCACCGCCACCTGGGTCGGCATGCACTCATTGGCGAACCCACCAGTTTGAAGCCCATCCGCATGCACAAAGGCATCTCCATGGAGGCGGTTCGCCTGATCGGTCAGGCGGGTCATTCCAGCAATCCCACCCTGGGCGTCAATGCCCTGGACGGCATGACGCGGGTTCTCGCTGAAATCATCAATTGGCGCGAAGATCTGCAGCGCCGCTACCGCAACCCGGCCTTCGAAATCGACGTACCCACACTCAATCTTGGGCATATCCATGGGGGTGACAATCCGAATCGCATCTGCGGGCAGTGCGAGGTACAGTTCGACCTGCGCCCCCTCCCCGGCATGGATCTGGAGACCCTGCGCGAGGAGTTGCGTGCACGACTGACGGACACCTTGAACGGCAGCCCACTCAAATGGGAGAGCTTCCCGGTGTTCGAAGGTATTCCCGCCATGGAAACTCCCAGGGAAGCGGCCATCGTGCAGACTCTGGAAAGGCTGACCGACACCCCGGCCGGCGCTGTGGCTTTCGGCACCGAAGGCCCCTATTTCAACAGCCTCGGCATCCAGACCGTGGTTTGCGGTCCCGGACACATCGATCAGGCCCATCAGCCGGATGAGTATTTACCCATGACGCATATTCAACCCGCAATTAACCTGATAAAGTCTCTGGTTAAACAACTTTGTTTCTAGGGGCAAATCACACGGAATGACTCGGACAAGCCGCAAGGCACCTGACAGCTTTGTCGAATGGTTTCGGGGTTCATCCCCCTACATCCACGCCCATCGGGGTCGCACCTTCGTCATTACTTTTGGCGGCGAGGCGGTCGCAGACAACCACTTCTCCAACCTGATTCACGACATCGCGCTGCTCCACGGTCTGGGTATCCGTTTGGTACTCGTGCACGGCGCCCGCCCGCAGATCGAGGAGCGCCTCAACCGTCACGATGTGGACACCCGATTCGTTAATGGCATCCGGATCACCGACGCAGCCGCCCTGATGTGCGTCAAGGAAGCCGCCGGGTCGGTCCGGGTGGAGATCGAGGCACTGCTCTCCATGGGGCTGGCCAACTCCCCCATGGCCGGGGTACGCATCCGTGCCGCATCGGGGAATTTCGTCACCGCCAGACCCATCGGCGTCCGGGACGGCATCGACTTCTGCCATACCGGTTTGGTGCGTCGGGTCGATGCCGCAGGCATCGAACAACGACTCGAAGCCGGGGCAATCGCCATCGTGCCGCCCCTGGGCTACTCACCTACCGGCGAGGTGTTCAACCTGAGCGCGGCAGACGTAGCCGCCTCGGTGGCTACGGCAATCGGCGCGGACAAGTTGATCTGTCTGGTCGAGGCCAAAAGCCTCACTGACACACGAAAACGCCTCATCACCAACATCCTGCCCCGTGAGGTCGACACCCTGTTACACAAACGCACCAAGATGCCTCAGGATCTCCGCTTGCACCTGCAGGCCGCAATCACCGCCTGCCGGGGTGGCGTCAAACGCAGCCACATCATCGACCGCCAGGTGGACGGGGCACTACTGCGGGAACTGTTCACCCGGGACGGAGTCGGCACGCTGATCAGTGCGGAACCCTATGAGGAGACCCGCACAGCTGGCATTGACGATGTGGTGGGCCTGCTGGGATTGATCGAACCGCTGGAACAGCAAGGGGTCCTGGTTCGACGTTCCCGGGAATTGATCGAAACCGAGATCGATCACTTCACTGTGATGGAGCGGGATGGCATGGTCATCGCCTGCGCCGCGTTATATCCCTACCCGGACGAGTCCATGGCGGAGCTCGCTTGTGTCGTGGTGCATCCCACTTATCGCGGCGCGGATCGAGGCGAACGGCTGTTGTTGAAAATGGAGGCTGCGGCCCGTCAACAGGGTATCGGCAGATTGTTTATTCTCACGACCCAGTCCGCGCATTGGTTCCGCGAACAGGGATTCGAACTCGGAGTCCTTTCTGATCTACCTATGAAAAAGAGAGAACTCTACAACTATCAACGAAATGCCCAGGTGTTTATCAAAACCCTTTAAAGCATGCTTATCCGGCCCGAATATTGCAGATATTTATTGAGTTACGCACAAATTAAAACACTGTTATATTCGGCTGGTGGGAACGGCGATCAGGAACTATGATATTCATAATAAGCTGGAGGGAGAGAATGTATGGGATATTTAGTATGGACCGATGATCTCAACACTGGCATTGATGTAATTGACGGTCAACACAAGCGCATTGTCGAGTACATCAACAAACTACATGACGCCCGCCAGCAAAATGATCCAGCCGGTATCGGCGACATCATCGCCGCCACCGTCGACTACACGGTCTCACATTTCACATTCGAGGAAACATTGATCGAAGACGCCGGTTACGAGTTTGTCCGGCCTCATAAAAAAGTTCATGAACTGTTCATCCGCCGCATCGGTGAATTCAAAGAGCGTTTCGATAAAGGCGAGGATGTTGCCGAAGAACTCAACGATCTGCTGGCCCGCTGGCTGTTCAACCACATTCGCAACGACGACGCCGCCTATGTCCAGGCGGTAAAAAGCAATATTCTG
>JARRNW010000536.1:0-3261 GCA_037384565.1 Candidatus Thiodiazotropha sp. | reverse complement strand
AAGGGATTCCTCAAGGAGACACCCGCGCTCATCGAGTCCTATGACCGGTCCGCCGAACACTATTTCTCCTGGCGTACCCAGCATGGCAAGCAGTTTTCCGGCTCGGGTACGGGCTACTTCGCGGAGGATCCCGGCGCTTCGCATCGCAATACCGATTGGTCGCGCAAAAGCCGAGTAGTGCTCTCCTCGTCGGGGGGATGGGCACGCCTGGTCAACGATGAGGACATGATCAAGGAACGAGCACTGAGCGTCGACACCAACGGTGACATTCTGGTGAAGTACCTGCGCAAGGCGGGTCGCAGCACCCGCTACTCTGACCAGGTGGAAAAGGCGGCCGAGCAGTTGCATGAGGAGACACCCGGCAACCTGTTCACCGAGTTGCCGGTGCACGGCTACATCCTGCTCTACCATCTCGATCTGCACCACCTGATGGATGACATCGTCGAAGGCAAGTCCGGGGGAACCACCGTGTTGTGCGCCGGTCCCCCGGGTGTTGGTAAAACCCTCACCGCTGAGGTCTATGCAGAGATCATCAAACGCCCCCTCTATCGGGTCCACTCGGGGCAGTTGGGCCTGAATGTGAGCGAGATGGAAGTCTCCCTCAAGCAGGCGTTAACCCGCGCCCAGCGCTGGGG
This sequence comes from Candidatus Thiodiazotropha sp., assembly GCA_037384565.1. Lineage (GTDB taxonomy): Bacteria > Pseudomonadota > Gammaproteobacteria > Chromatiales > Chromatiaceae > Thiodiazotropha. The sequence goes on along the minus strand of JARRNW010000536.1, from coordinate 2,626 downwards.
GGCGGTGATGCTGATCGATGAGGCGGATGTCTACATCAAACGGCGTGATGACAATATCGCCGCGACTGCGGTGGTCGGGGTGTTTCTGCGTGTGTTGGAGTATTTCAACGGCCTGCTGTTTCTCACCACCAACCGGGTGGATGACATCGACGAGGCGATTGTCTCCCGCTGCATCGCTCTGATCCGCTACCAACCACCGGATCGGGAAGAGCGTCGGAGCATCTGGGCCGTCATGAGTCAGCAGTTCGGGTTGGGTCTGGAGGCCGGTATGCTGGATTGGCTGGCGGAGGTCTTTCCCCAGGCTAGTGGACGCGACATCAAGGGTCTGGCGAAGCTGGTCGCCAAGTACTGTCAGCATAAATCGCTGTTACCGGAAAAAACGGTCTTCGAACTCTGTTGTGTCTTCCGCGGGCTGGAGCCGGTGACCCATGACTGAGTCGGTGAGAAAGGTCGCGGTGGCCAGTCAGCAGGGCCTGGTTGTGGACGAACACTTCGGTCATGCCAAACGTTTCTTTATCTACACGGTTACCCGGGATGGGTGCTCCTTGCTGGAACAGCGCGAGGTGGATCACTACTGCCATGGAAATACCTCGGATAATGGTGCCCTGGTACGGATACTGGAAACGATCCGCGACTGTGAGGCGGTGCTGGTGGCAAGAATCGGAGACGGTCCGTCCGACAAACTGGCCGCGATCGGGGTGAAGGCAGTATCGGATTATCCCTGGTCGCCGGTTGAAGAGGCTGTGCTCGCCTATGTTCGGGAGCAGGCCGGCCCCTCGGTTTGAAACCTCTCGGCACCTGAACCTCAGGGATGATAGTGCTGCACTGCTGGTGGATGAGGTTCTGCCAGAACAACCGATCCGACAATGGGTGCTGAGCCCCCGTTTCAATTGCGGTTTTTGTTCGCCAGCCGCCCGCAACTGATGGGGCGTGTGCTGGGGATTGTTTGCCGGGCCATATCATCCCACCTAATTCGGAAGGCAGGATTCACTCGAAAGACCGCGCAGACAGGCGCGGTGACCCAGATCCAGCGTTTTGGTGGTGCGCTGAATCTCAATGTTCACTTTAATATGCTGTTTCTAGATGGTGTTTACACCACCACGCCCTGGGGTAAAAGTCGCTTTCATCGTACCAATGCACCGGATAGGCAAGAATTGACAGAGCTGGTGCATAGGATCAGCCATCGGGTTGCCAGGTTCCTGGAGCGCGAGGGAATCCTGGAACGCGATGAGGAAAACAGTTACCTGAATCTGGAAGAGGGCGCCGAAGACCCTATGCCGAAATATTTCAAGGCCAGTGATATCAGAGAAACGGCTGTCACTGACACCCTCTGGGAATATCCGGTACGATGTGAATGGATTCACGAGTGTCGCGGACGCAGGGATGCGCAGGAGCGACTCGCCTCAAAATGTCCTACAGCGATGGCACTATGCACGTCATCTATGAGCCGCAGGATTTCATGTCGCACATCCTTGTGCTCCACCCTTCGGGCAACACTTGTCGTGCAAATCGGCTTTCCTGCCAAATGGAAAAGGGAGACCGGGTTCCGATGAATGCTCCAATCCGGTCACAAAGCGGGTAAAGACCAACAGGTTTTGTAGGGTAATTGCGCTTTGTCATATCGTCCGGGCGAGGCTCTGTTAGCATTGCGGCCTGATTTTGTGAACGCTTTATCCCAGAGGTTATTTCCATGCTCAGCAGTAACGAGTCATCCTTTAACCCCAACTACTTTCTGGCCGCGCTCGGGGCCGGGGGGCTAGCCATCTCCTTCTTTCTCTATCCCATGTTCATGGTGCCCCACCCGCAGACGCCCATGGTCACCTTCGAGGCGATTCGTCCGCTACTGGTGGGGGACAATCGTTTGCTCTCCGCTTTGCTGGCACTCGACCTGCTCGCGGTGCTGCTGTTTGCCTTCGTACACTTCCAGCTGTTGTTGAGGAGTCTGCGGGCCTATCGGCGCTTTCGCCAAACCCCGGCCTATAACGACCTGCGCCAGGGCAACGACGAGGTTTCGCTGATGGCGATTCCCCTCACTCTCAGCATGAGCATCAATGTGATCTTCGTGCTCGGCGCCCTCTTTGTGCCGGGACTCTGGGATCTGGTCGAATGGGTGTTTCCTTTCGCCCTGCTGGCCTATAGCGTGGTCGGACTCTATGCCCTGCGCATCTACGGGAGCTACTTCACCCGTCTGTTGACCCGGGGTGATTTCGATTTCAACGGCAACAACAACCTGAGTCAGCTGCTGGCCATCTTTTCCTTCGCCATGATCGCCACCGGCATGGCAGGACCCGGCGCCATGAGCCATACGCAGGAGGTCAACGCCCTGGGTATCTTCGGCGCCCTCTTCTTTCTCTCGCTTGCTGTGCTGCTGGCGGTCATCAAGCTTGTGCTGGGGATGAAGTCGATGTTGTTCGTGGGCGTGTCGCAACGCTCGAGCTACAGTCTGTGGATATTGATTCCGATTCTGACCCTGTTCGGTATCAGTGGCATCCGCATCACCATGGGGCTGCACCATGGCTTCGAAGAGCCGTTATCGCGGCCGGGACTCTTTGTCTTCACTTCAGTGCTGCTCTCGCTGGAGATTGTCGTCGGCCTGCTCGGCTACAAGGTGATGAAGCATTTGGGC
>JARRNW010000535.1:0-2837 GCA_037384565.1 Candidatus Thiodiazotropha sp. | reverse complement strand
ACCCACAAAAATATGTAAATAGCTTTCGATTTGTATATAACACTGGGATAAATATAACATTGATTAGTATATTGGGTATTTGTTTTACTTGTATTTCTATTGTTGAGGTAGTAAAAAAGAAAACGCAATCCGTATCAAACATCAACCCCTGCAACCACACCACTTAACAAACGGTCGTTTTAATCACAACGCGACATCCTATACAGCTCATACAAAACGGATCAAACCAAAACACAGGAACAGAAAAATAACTATCGCGTCACCCGATATCTCGGATGACCCGTCCAGAAGGAACTATGTATGCGGCACTCAATATCCAGCACTCTGCTATCCTATTCGCTTCTCATGCTCAGTACGCCGGTGATGGCAAACGGCGAAGACTCTTCGATATTTGGAGATATCGACACCGTTTCCATAGCTACAGGCATGGAGCGCCCGATTATTACCGCACCAGCTGTTGCATCGGTATTCAGCGCGAAATACATAAAAAACTCTGGAGCAAAAAACCTAGCAGATATACTGAATATGGTACCTGGCATCCATGTTGGTGTTTCCATGGTAAATTTCAGCCCTATATATGCGGTTCGAGGATTTAGCTCAGCATACAATAGAAACATACTCATCATGATCGATGGGGTTCCACAAGACGACCTTGCATTTAGTGACAGAGCAACCGCACTTGGAAAAGTACCTATTGATGTAATAGAACGAGTCGAAGTGAGCAGAGGACCGGGATCCTCTCTTTGGGGAGCTGACGCATTTTCAGCCGTAGTCAATATCATCACAAAAACCCGCACACCCGATGCATCATCTATCACAATTGAGGGTGGCAGCTACAACACGCGCAACGCACGCATGATTTCCGGCGCCAAGGTGTTGAGCAACTTTGATCTTGTTGCCGCATTCGAATATTCGAAAACAGATGGTTACAGCCCAACCATCGAGCGGGATTCACAAACCCTGATCGACGCGCAGCTCGGCACAGATGCGTCCCTTGCTCCCGGCAATGCCAGCACTGATTCTGAGGAGTCAGGGGCTCACATAAACCTTTCTAATGGCCATTCCCGATTCGGTTTGCGCGCATATCATTTGAATACGAGCATGGGTATCGGTTTGACAGCATCGCTCGACCCCTATGGAAATATTAAAACTGATGGCTTTGAGGCCTTGTACCGATACAACAAAGACATTACGAGTGATTTTAGCTTTGACGCAACCCTATCCTACTCGCAAAGCGATCACACGATCGACAACCTGCATTTTTTTCCGCCGGGCGCTTTTGGTGTGTTTCCCGATGGCGTCATAGTAAACGAAAAGAATCGACAAAATTTTACGAGATTAAATTCAGCACTTCGATATTCGGGACTCGATGACCACTTTCTGACCCTGGGTATCGGCGGGGAAAGGTCCAAAGTGGAGGCACTTAGTGAAAGCAGAAACTACTTCATGTTAGGGAATATGATTCTCCCAACAGAGATGCATGATACCTTATCAGATCCCATCCCTGGTAAAAAAGAATATTCTAAAAGTTTGAATTTTGCGTATCTACAAGATGAGTGGTTGGTTCTGACAGACTGGAGCATCACCCTTGGCGCTCGATATGACGACTATGATGAATTTGGACCAGTTACAAGTCAACGAGCGGTACTGCAGTGGAACACAACCCACGCATTGACAACAAAACTACTTTATGGTCGAGGGTACCGCATACCCACACTCATGGATACCAAATCGAGGTACATACCTGCCTTCGAAGCCAATCCAGAATTAGAACCCGAGAAACTTGACCAAATTCAACTAGTCTTTGATTACCGCCCCACACAGAGAATAAGAAGCAGAATTGACTTGTTCTATCACGAAACAGACAACCAGATTCGATATCAAAGCAGTATGTCAGGACTTACTTTTCATCCGGAAAATGTTGGCGATCAAACCGGTCGAGGCTTTGAACTGGAGCTATGGTGGGATTTTTCTGAACACACAAAATTCTATTCCTATTACGCCTATCAAGACAATACAGATAAAACAACAAATGAAGATGCCGGTTACTCACCACACAATAAAGTATTTGCCATGCTTCAATATGACCGCCCTGATGGCTGGTTCTTCAGCACTAAGATGACTTATATTGGAAATCGCGATCGGATAGCTGAAGACACCAGATCAAAAGCGGATTGCTATACATTCGTGGATCTGCTCATTCGAAATGAGCTAACCCGATCATTAGAAGCAACTCTTGAAATTCGCAATATATTTGACACCGAAGCCGAAGAGGCTGGCATGGGAACAGCATTTCCTGGTGATATTCCTTTACCAGGACGAAGCTATTACCTGAAGCTTTCGACCGAATTCTAGCTTCACAGGAACGTTAAAATCCATGACCACGTCATTATCATTGTTTTCTTTGCAATTGAATTAGCCCGCGTTTCTTTCCCGTTTCGTTATCAATTGTATTCATGGCTTCGAACAGTTTTTTTACTGAAACAAGGAATGGCTTGTAGTCTTCAAGCACATCCAATACGAACACACTATCACTGCCTTCAATGTATCCACCTATAGGCGAATGATGCCCAATATCTACACCAAAGAGCGGATACCGGTTGAAATTGATCACATATCGAAAATCGGAAAGATTAGATTGACGCATGTGATTGCGAAACTCGTCAATCGTCAGATCCCGATACTCCGCAACCGTCCAGTCAGAATGGCCGGTCTTTTGGAGGTTATCTTTAAAAATATTGAGCATTTCATCGAGGGTTAGCCCAAAAAAACGCGCTTTTATGTAATAAATTGACGAATTTTCAACAACATCAGATTGACTGAGCCCTTGAACACCT
>JARRNW010000534.1:0-2838 GCA_037384565.1 Candidatus Thiodiazotropha sp. | reverse complement strand
TGAGTGCCTTTTTCGGCGCCTGGTCCGCCCAACAGTATTACACGCATGCTTAATCTCCTCGCTTATTATTGATCGATATTGCAAACCCATTAGTACTCTTTCAACATGATATTGCTGGGTTACGGTGGGATTCATCGAAGTTTGCCATGCCGCTTCCGGTGAAACCAGTCGAGACTATCAATGGGAGGATACAGAAGGCTTATGGTCTGTCCCTGCCCTACCCCCCCTAATGGCACTGATCGAGTTGCCCCAATAACCATAGGGACCGTGATCGTGTCAGACGTTTCAGGTTTAGGGGGGCTGATGAGCCCCCCTTTGCTATCACCTTCCAATCCGCGAATCCCCCGGGGATCGTCAACTACCGGCCAGATTGAGCATCAGGGTGTTGAGACGCCTGACGAAGGCAGCGGGATCATCCAACTGCCCGCCTTCGGCAAGTTGTGCCTGATCAAACAGCACTTTTGCCAGATCGCCAAACCGGTCATCGTCTGACTCCTGCCCAAGCCGTTCGACCAGGGGGTGAGTCGCATTGATCTCCATGATTGGCTTGGTTTGGGGTGCATCCTGACCGACAGACTTCAACACTCGAGCCAAGTTGGCACTCATGTCATGCTCTTCCACCACCAGGCAGGCAGGGGAGTCGGTTAAACGATGGCTGACGCGAATCTCCTTGATCGAATCCTCGAGCACCGACTTCATGCGTCCCAGCAGCTCTTTGTGCTGTTCTGCCTGTTGCTCCTGCTGTTCCTGCTCCTCCTTGTCTTCCAGGTCGCCCAGGTCGAGTTCGCCTTTGGCCACGGAATAGAGGGTCTTGCCTTCATATTCCGTAAGACTGGTCACCAGCCACTCATCCACCCGATCGGAGAGGAGCAGAACCTCGATGCCCTTCTTCTTCAACAGTTCGAGATGTGGACTGAAGCGTGCCGCGGCCGGGGTATCCGCGGTGATGTAGTAGATTTTCTCTTGCCCTTCAGGCATGCGCGAAATGTAGTCCGCCAGAGACACCGTCTGTTCATCATTGTCTTGATGTGTGGAGGCAAACCGCAACAAACCCGCGATGCGCTCCCTGTTGGCATAGTCTTCGGCCGGACCCTCTTTGATAACCTTGCCGAAATTTTTCCAGAAATCCAGATACTTTTCCGCGTCGTCCGTGGCCAGTTTCTCCAAGGCACTCAGGATGCGTTTGACGTTTGCCTGGCGGATGGTGTCGATCTTACGGTTATGTTGGAGGATTTCCCGGGAAACATTCAGTGGCAGGTCATCGGAGTCGACAATGCCTTTGACAAAGCGCAGATAGCGCGGCATGAGTTTCTCCGCTTCATCCATAATGAAGACTCTGCGCACGAAAAGCTTCACACCATGTTTTTGATCCCGATCCCAGAGATCGAAGGGCGCACGCTGAGGTATGTACAGCAGCGCCGTGTATTCGTTGTTACCCTCTACGCGATTGTGCACGTGTAACAGCGGATCCTCGAAATCGTGGGATACATGCCGATAAAACTCGTTGTACTCTTCATCGGTGATGTCTGTTCGGTTTCTCATCCACAACGCCGTACCGGTATTGACCCGTTCGTATTCCGGGGTTTCCGGCTTTTCCTCTTCACCGTGGTGCTCTTTGAGCATCTCCACAGGCAGGGTGATGTGGTCTGAAAATTTGGAGATGATGCTACGCAGCCGAAATCCCTCAAGAAATTCCTTCTCGTCCTCGCGCAGATGCACTGTTATATCGGTACCACGTCCCGGCTTGTCGACGTTCTCAATGCTGTAAGATCCCTGACCGGCCGATTCCCAGCGTACACCGTGCTCATGCCCCAGTCCGGCACGACGGGTGATGAGTGTTACCTTGTCCGCAACGATGAAGGCGGAATAAAAACCCACACCGAACTGTCCGATGAGTTCACTGTCCTTGGCTTGATCGCCTGACATGGCTTCAAAAAATTTCCGGGTACCGGAGCTTGCTATGGTACCGATAGTATCGGTGACTTCCTGGCGACTCATGCCAATACCGTTATCCGAAATGGTCAGAGTCCCGGCTTCCGGGTCGATGGTGACCCGAACCCGTAACTCGGGATCCTCCTCATACAGCGCTTCGTCGGTCAACGCCTCGAATCTGAGCTTTTCGGCCGCATCCGAAGCATTGGATATCAATTCCCGGAGAAAGATCTCTTTGTTGCTATAGAGGGAACGGATGACAAGATTCAGTACCTGGCTGATTTCAGCCTGAAAATCCAGGGTTTCCTTTTGCGCTTCTACGGTCATGGTTGAGGTAAGCCTCTCTTGTACTGGTGTGATTCACGAAATCCGCTGTCTGACAACCAGGAATGATGACAGTGCGGCTGAAAGAGTGGATGCCGAAGCCTGGGCCTGCCCTGTTCGGAACTCGAACGGGCGCCCCGCCCTTTTTCCCCGGTGCGCCTCAGGGGCGGCACCAGGATTGCTATCAGCATCTGTTTCAGGCAGTTAAGTTGGGGATTGATGAGAGAAATTTCAAGTCCGGTTCTTACCGAAATTGAAATCGATACCGGATCAAAGATCGAATCAGAATCAAAATCTCGTTACAAATCCGAGAGCTGCTCGATTTTCTTCATAGACATTCAAATCCAAATCCCCGTCCCGTTCCAGGTGACTCACACTGGTTGAAAGGGTTGTATCCATACCCAGACGATAGTTGAGGCCCAAGGTAGCCATCCACTCATCGTAATTTGACACATCCTCTTCATGATCTCTCCACAGAACCCGGGCAGTTCCGCTGAACATCCGGCTCAGCACCCGCGAGAGTTGAAAGCTGGTGGAGACATCCCGGGTATCCCGCTGGCTCGAATCAGTCGGGTAATCCCG
>JARRNW010000533.1:0-4495 GCA_037384565.1 Candidatus Thiodiazotropha sp. | reverse complement strand
TGGGCTTTTACCCTGACCGACGGGGCGATCCGCATGCTGGTGGTGCTGTATTTCCACTTGCTCGGTTATTCGCCGTTCGAAGTGGCGATGCTGTTTCTGTTCTACGAGTTCTTCGGTATTGTCACCAATCTGGTCGGCGGCTGGCTGGGGGCGCGTATTGGGCTGAATCTGACCATGCATATCGGTATGGGGATGCAGGTGGTGGCCCTGCTGGCCTTGACCGTGCCGAACGCCTGGCTGTCGGTGGCCTATGTCATGGCTGCGCAGGCCCTGTCCGGAATCGCAAAGGATTTGAATAAGATGTCGGCCAAGGCCAGCGTGAAGACCCTGACTCAGGGCGGTGGCGAAACCAAGTTGTTCAAGTGGGTAGCCATGCTGACCGGATCCAAGAACGCGCTCAAAGGGGCCGGCTTTTTCGCCGGCGCGGTGCTTCTGGAATGGGTAGGTTTTCGCTGGGCTCTGGCGGTACTGGCGGGGTTGTTGTTGGTGGTGCTCGTGTTGACCGTCGTCCTGCTGCCCCACGGAGTGGGCAAAATGAAGTCCAAACCCAAGTTCACCCAGGTATTCTCCGGTGTGGCGGCTGTCAATTGGCTGTCGGCGGCGCGCTTTTTCCTGTTCGGTTCCCGGGATGTCTGGTTCGTCGTGGGGTTGCCGGTATTCCTCTACGAGGTGCAGGGCTGGTCCTTCTTGCAGGTAGGCGGCTTCCTCGCCCTGTGGGTGATCGGTTATGGCTTTGTCCAGGCTGGTGCGCCGAAACTGATTCGTCATGCAGGTCACAGCCCCGGAGGCGGTGCTGCCAAATTGTGGGCCTTCGCGCTCTCGTTGTTTCCCGTTGGCATAGCTCTGGGCCTGCAGCAAGGCTGGCCCGCCAATGGGGTGATTGTGGTCGGCCTGGTAGCCTTCGGTATCGTTTTTGCGATCAACTCCGCCGTTCACTCTTACCTGATTCTGGCCTATTCGGACTTCGACAAGGTATCGATGAATGTGGGTTTCTACTACATGGCCAATGCCGGCGGGCGGTTGACCGGTACCGTGTTGTCGGGCTGGGCCTACCAGTCTCAGGGGCTAGAGGGCTGCCTGTGGTGGTCGGCGGGTTTCGTGTTACTGGCGGCACTTATGTCGTTTAAACTGCCTGAGATATCAACCGCCCCGTCGCAGTACAGCTGATCTATAGTTGAATGAAACGCTGTCGGATCAGAGCGGAATGGCGCTTACTTTAGAAAACTGAATCGAAAACACATGTGAATATGTCACATACTGTGAGTCTGTTATTTTATAGGATCTGATCTCCTAATATTGCAATACTGCCACCTTGCAGATGTAAAATTAGGCTTGATTGCTGTTATCTCAAATCTAATTCCAATCGTGGTGTTATTCGGTGTGATGGGTTATCTCAGTATCACACTGGATACTAGTACTGTGATATGCCAAATCAAAATAATGAATAAATTTTCAGGGGCTTGAAGAGTGTTCGAAATCTGCCTGTTTAATAGTGCACGTCATTCAGGGATTCATGATGCTTTTCCAGGCGGGGTGATCCGCAATCTGTTGCAGAGCGCTGCCCAGTAGGGTTTTACCGGGTTCCGTCCTGTGCCAGGTGGAGGCTCCGGAGGGGTGGGGAAGGGGGATGATGTCCACCGCCCGCTGATCCAGGCCGATCCTGTGGGTATTTCCGACCACCTCCACCAATCGCTCCGATTGGAGAAACTGCCGTATCGCCAGTTTGCCGACCGGTATGATCAGGTGTGGCTGGAGCAGTGAAATCTCCCGATCCAGCCAGTGCCGGCACTGGGCGATTTCCTCTCTATCGGGAACCCGGTCGCCACCCTTGGGCTTTTTACCAGGAAAGCAGCGGCATACCGCCGCCATGTAAACACGCTCGCGAAATGTGGTTTCGTTCAGGCCGATGGCTTCGAACCAACTGAATAGGGTCTTTCCCGCAGTCCATGCGAATGGTCTGCCTGCGGGACCCTCTTTGTCTCCCGGTGCCTGGCCCACCAGGATGATGGGAGAGACAACCGGATTGCCTGTTACGACGGGACCCAGCATCTGCGGGCAGGTGGTACAGGCTTTGAGTTCGTTCTGATGCGACTGGATTGCTGCTTGTTTGGACATGTATCGAATGCTCCGGCCTTAATCGAACCACTCCAACAGATAATAGAGGCGAAAGCCCTCCGAGGATCGCGAGGGGCCCATGACACGGGCGGCGTGCCAATCCTCTCGGTTCTTCGCCTGTTGTATCGCGTCCTCGACCGTGTCTACCGGCGTGACGCAGTTTTCCGGAAAACGCTTGCGTCGACGACTCGGGGTGTAGATGACGGCAAAGCAGGGTTTGACAAGGTTGTCCTCGGTGTCTTGGGTCATGGTGTTGTCCAGTGTTGTCGCTTTTCCGCTAGGGGTTTGACCGGGATTTCTAAATAGCTTCGAGTGTACCCCGTGGCGTTCAAGATTATATGGTTTCGCAACTCAATAATCAGGATTCCAGGCCGATATAATAGCTGAGAATCTTCTACTCTGGGTTTTCCTTTCGGGTACCCGCCGACGCGCCGTGGGGTTTCGCACTATGATTATCACCCAGTCTTCCGTCAGCATGGAAAGTCATCACACGGCCGAGGTAAAACACCAGGAAAAGACTCACCTCACGATCTGGCGCGGACAGGGACCCGGGTCCGCAGCTGTTGAACCTCATAGACAAACAGGTGGAAATCTCCCAGGCGGCCCGGTCCCTGCAACCGAACAAGGCCCTCCTGAAGTTGGGGGAGGCGGTATCCGAATCGCCTGTGGGTGATCTTAAAATCCAACTGCTCAAGTTGTTGATCGAGCGCTTTACCGGTCGTGAGATCGACCTGCTGACCCCGGCTGAGTTAAGCCCGGATGGGGGAGCCGTTCAGGATGTCGCACAACCTCCTCGGACTCAAGGTCAGGAACCTGCCCAGCCGGTGGGCTGGGGGTTGATTTACGATTTCTATTCCTCGCATTACGAGGCGGAACATACCGACTTTCAGGCTCAGGGTATTGTTCATACCGAGGATGGGCGCGAGATCAGTATCACCCTGCAACTGAGTATGAGTCGTGAGTTTCTGAGTGAAACGAACCTTCAGATACGTGCGGGCGACGCAGTCATGAAAGACCCATTGGTGGTGAACTTCAATGGTACCGCGGCACAATTAACCGAACGCAATTTCAATTTCGACATCGATGCGGACGGGCATGAGGAACAAATTGCTTTCGTTCGCCAGGGGAGTGGCCTGCTTTCAATCGATCGTAATTCGGATGGCGTCATCAATGACGGCAGTGAAATGTTCGGTGCCCTGAGTGGTGATGGTTTTGCGGAACTTGCCGTTTATGACGAGGACGGCAACAGCTGGATCGATGAGGCGGACACAATCTACAATCGTTTACGAATCTGGACGAAAACCGCTGATGGTCAGGATTCGCTCCTGGCGTTGGGGCAGGTTGGTGTCGGTGCGATCTATCTTGGTTCGGTAGAAACCCCATTCCTGCTCAATAATGCCGCCAACGAAACGCTGGGTCAGGTTCGTCAGAGCGGCGTTTATCTTACCGAGGATGGCCTGCCGGGTACCCTCCAGCAAGTAGATCTCGTGGTGTAGTTGCCGCCGGCAATGAACCCGGGCGGTTAACCGATATCCTCATTTCCGGTCAGGACACTTATTACCCTATCGGGCAGTCGGGTTATTAATACCTCCACAATATTTTTAGCGTTCAGTCAAGGTGAATAAGTCACTGGCCTGGCGGTATCGAATCGTCTAACAATATCTTAAACCAGACATTCAATGGACTGTATGTTTAAGTTTATGATAAATCGGGGAATACTTATGGAGGAACTCAGAGAGTCGTTGGCTGACTACTATGAATCGGCCTACCATTCACTACTCATCAATTTTGGCACCAGCTATTCAGAAATCAGCCAGGTGTATCGGGCTGACACGGAAACGCGGGAGGCGTTGGCGGAACGTTTGGGTATTGCACAGATCGGTTTGGACAGCCTCTACATACCCCGGGAGCAGTTGACGGAACAGCGACTCGAAGAGGTATTCGGCTTGACCCACGTAACGCGGGAGCCGCTCAGGCCCAAAGTCCGTCAAGCGGATCTATTGACACTGCAGCTCAGTCGGTTGCGTCAAAGCTGGCTGGAGCGGGATCAGGCTGATCATGCTGCTTCCCTTCTCTCGCATCCCGTTATCGATCCGGACCTCATCACGGAGGCGGATCTGAAAAGTCCGGTTGCCGGTAACGAGGCCTATGACCTGTTGCAGGTTCGGCGTCAGTGGATCAACGCAAAACGCGATATCCTCAAGCAACTCCGAGCCAGTGCCTCCGATCCAGAGACGGAATTTTCCAAGCTGATTCAATCAGTACTGGGTACCCTCAACCTGGAGAAGCTTGAGCATGACTACAGCTATGGCATTGATATCCAACCTCTGTTGGAGCGCCTGCAGCTGGACCTTGATGGCCTGTTCTTCCTGGCAAGGCT
>JARRNW010000532.1:0-5329 GCA_037384565.1 Candidatus Thiodiazotropha sp. | reverse complement strand
CCTTAAACGCCGATTTACAATCTGAATATCTTCCGCAATAAGGCTGACAGGGGTTCTGTGAATGGCTTTGGCCAAACGACGGCAAAGCGGGTTGTTTTGCTCAATTTTATCAGCCTGGCGAGGTGTTTCTGTGATCACCAGAAGATCAAAATCACTCTGATAGCGATACTGGAGGGTTTCCGGATCGAGATCTTCAACCCAATCTCCCCGCGCGTAGCTGCCGAATAGAATCAGCATTTCGAGATCGATCTCTTCTTGGATAATCTCGATAGCTTTTTGTAACTCTTGCTGTTTCTGCTCTGGCAGATGGTCTAATGCTGTTTTCATCTTCTCATGATAATCCCTGCTGACATTTCTTCATAGCATAGGATCAACTGGATAGTGTCGAAGCATTTCCGGGGGATACGCCAGTGGCGTCAAAGCCATCGAAGCAGCCGCCCGGGTCTGCGCCGAGGAGCCCCGTTCGATCGCACTGGTTCTGGCGCTGGACAGCCTGGTATCACCGGAGTCACTCATGTGGCTGGAAGCACGCAATCTGCTCCATGGGGCGCGCCAGTTCTTCAAGGGGCACCCACGCCAGAACGCCTATGGCCGACTGCCGGGGGAGGGGGCTGCCGCCCTGGTGTTGAGCCAGCGTAGGGATCTGCCCGCCTGGGCCTACATCACCGGCCTGGCCATTGGAGAAGAACCCCGTACCTATGACCAACCCCAGCCCTGTGTCGGACAGGGCCTCAGCGCCGTAGCGCAGCAGGCCATTGCGACCGCCGCCGAACTACAGCCGCGGCTGATTCGCAATCTCAGCCACGACTATAACGGCGAACCCTACCGGGCCGATGAATACGGCTTCACCGCCCTGCGCCTAGCCGATCAGCTTGATCCTGACCTAACCCGCCACACCCCGGCCCTGGTCAGTGGCGACCTGGGCGCGGCCAGCGCCATCACCCACACCGCCCTGGCGGCCTGGGCCGCGCAAAAAAGCACCGACCCGGCAGCCCACCTGATTCTCGCCAGCAACGACGATCCGCTGCGTAGCGCCCTCGTGCTTTATGGAAATGAAAAGGAACCCTCATGACCATCACCATCAATATCAACGACCTGACGCTATGTCATAAAAACAGCGGCGGCATCTCCACCAACACCCTGCCCGATGTCTGCAAAACTCCGGACAAGGGTGTGCCCATCCCCTATCAAAACGAGACCTATTCGAAAGAGCTGGTCAAGGGCACCACCACCTGCTTCGCCGACGGCGGCAACATGATTGCCAACCTGGGCAGCGAGTTTGCCGTCTCCGTCTATGACGAAGCCGGTTCCATGGGCGGGGTCGTCTCGGGTACCAACACAGCGGAATCGGAGTGGATCAGCCACTCCTTCGATGTCTTCTTCGAAGGCAAGCCCGCCTGTCGCCTCACCGACAAATTGTTCATGAACCACAAGAACACCGTCAACATGGCCGGCTGGCACACCCAGCGGGATATTCCCCATAAGGATCTGAAATTCTACGATGAGTTGTGCGAGATGGCCTGCGAAGCCAAGGCCAAGCATGGACCAGGTGGCGAGGAACCGCTGCAAAGAGGAGAAACCTATCAGGAGAGAGTGCGTCAACAGATCGACGAAAGATATTACGATCGCTCGACCGGCCCACGCAATGGCCGATATCCCAGGTCCGATGCTAAAATGTGGCGTGAGGTCTCCTATGATACTCAGACTTGGGAAATGAGAACAAATAATGGCGGTCTCGGCTCCATGCCGAGTTCCCAATATCCCTGGTCCATGACGCGCCGCCTGGATGTCGTGCGTATTGACTCCGATGGTAACCCAGACAAAATGGTGGATATGAAGTTTGGAAATGATTCTATGGATGCAGATGCAGCAAAGGATTACAGGGATATTGCGGAGAAACACACGGGAAGTGAAGATAATTTTGAAGAGTTTCGTGTTGATGAGCGTTGTACTTGCGAAGATGACGATGATGATCTGCAACCTGACTCTGTGCCTGTCGCCGCGCGGGAGACTAAAAAAAGATTTATCGAAAAGTACGGCGAAGAACTTGAGGCAGCTACGGGTATCGCCGTCTCTGGAGCAACGCTATGGGGTATTCTGGTACTTTCTGAAGCCACTCGGGCCATTCCTGCACGAAACGCAATACCCATACCGTAAAAAACTCCTGTTAAATCGAGAACCCAACCATGTATACAAAAGAAGTTATCGCCGATATCATACAGTCCGAAGGCGGCCTGTGTGTCCTTGATAAGATCTATTTACCTTTTCCTCACAAAAACAACAAGCCAGCGGCAAAGTTTGGCCTGGGTGCAGAACTTTACATGCCGGATATTGACCGAGCAGAGTTGCGTGAACGAGTAATACGATTCATGGCGGACTACTGTCAGACTTTTCCGGGAAAAGTTGACCAGTTTTTACCAAGAGGTAAGCGTCGCACGGTGAAATTCAGCGGGGATCCAACATCGAAAGTTCTTGCCGACTTTGAGCGTCTTACTCCCGAAGATGGCTACGGTAGCTTACTGTTGGGGGCCGTTAATATAGGTTTACAGAAGGATTATATTGATCCATATCAAGCTCATATACTTGTCTGCCGTCCAAGAGAACGTGAACTCTCTTTTATTAGTTCCACTTTCCCGGTTTGTACTTTAATGATGAATTCGGACGGGACATCGATGATTACAACGACCCCATACGTGTCAACCGTTTCAATGTCTACCGCCGATGGGGCAAATGATCAAGCGTTTTCCTGGTATTGATTTTCAGGATGGGGTGCAGCTTTCCTTACAGGCTCGTTCTATTCACAACCGTATCAAAAGTATAAATTGGCTAACGGTATTATGCGATGCGCTCGTTGAAGAACTCGGCGGCCTCGATGCCATGCGTACCGCACTGGAGCCGGTATGTAAGGTTCACGAATATCCCGGAGGAGTGGTCATCCAAGCAGGCGCTTACCCACAAATTGGTGATACCTATCGGAACGATGTTCCGGAAGCCTACCGCTTAGTCGCGCATTACACAAAATCGATTCGTTTCGAAAGCTATCGCAGCGGTCTGTTCAGGGTGCCGCATAATCTGGACAAAGGAGAAGAGACGCAAGCCTGGATTCGTCGGTTTGACTGAAACGCCCTGCCCGAGGCTGGCCAGTGTCGATTTCTCCTGCGATACAAGAGAAGACGCACTGGGTGCTATTGAGGAACTGGGTAGTTAGCGTGCCTTTGAAATAAAGAATTCGAACAAAACAGATCGGTAGTGTTACATACCGCTTCCACACACTAAACTGGATTCGGAGAACAACCATGGATGGAATATTAAAAGCTATGATCAACAATACCACCGTCGATATCGATTTTGAGGAGAACGACCCCTCGACCATCCAACTAATGAGATTCGAGAACCAAGTGCTGATCGACGCCAAGCACAAACTGACCCTGCACTACGGCAAATTGAGCGTCACCCTCCACCCCAAGGGCAAGATCGTGTTGTGGGGCGATTACACCCTCAACGATGCCGAGGTGGTTAGCCGCGTCGCGGACGATCGGGTAGAACTCAAACTGAGCCCTGCCTCTCGATGGCCAAAGACTCACAGTGGTGGCCCAACGCGTCATTGACATTGCCGCACCACTTCAACCACTAAAGAGCTACTTTCAAAACGCCCATCGCAACTGATAGCGACAAAAAACAAGGGGGGTCAGGGTTCCGAGTCGAAAACCGCTTCCAGGGTTTGTGCGTGGAACAGACTGGCCGCCCAGCGTTCGATGGCATCGGCATCGGCTTGGGCGATCTTATCAAGAGCCCAGGGAGGTAGGGGACCATATCTTAATTCCAATATTTTGATCAGTAAGGCAGTTTCCCCTCCCTTCCAACCTTTTTCATGGCCTTCTTCCCGACCTTCTTCCCGACCTTCTTCCCGGCCTTCTTCTCGGCCTTCTTCTCGGCCTTCTTCTCGGCCTTCTTCACGAATGGCCTGTTCCCATTGTTCGACTCTGGTCGCCAACATCTCTTTCACCTCATCTAAGCTTTCCGTATCCTCAGGATTGAGTTCAAACCCCCGATGCGGCGCAATCACATAGTTGATCCACACCGCCAGGGCCCGCTTTACCGAGTCCAGGTGGGCAGGCACCGCCTGACTCAACTCATCCAGGGCGGCTAGAAAATCCCGGGGCATCCGGGCGTTCTCCAGGCGCATTACAAAACCGCTCAGGGATCCGGGTTTGCCCTGGGGATACCGACTCTCATCGATTAGATAATAGCGCATCCCTGGCTGATAGGACCATAGGGGCGTATTGGGCGGCAAGGCGATGAGCGCGTTGAGGTCGGTCGCCGCAGTCCAGTGATCATCGCCGTTGTAGAGCAGCAGGGGAAAGACCGGGGGTAATCGACCCTCGATCAGCCGCCCCTCTCTGACCAGTTGCTCATAGAGCAGATGCACATAGATGCCGAAACGCAACGCCATCCAACGATCCTCGGTGGATTGAAACTCCAGCAAAAGAAACAGATAGATCTCCTGGCGACTGTCATCCAGAAACGGGATACGCATGATGATATCCCCCTCGCGACGCTCCAGTGCCTCGGAATGGAATTTCGAGTTGATCCGTTCCATACGCGCAAAATCCAGGTGTTCCACCCAGGATTCCTGAACAAAATGACGCACCAGATCTTCCACTAAAGCAGGCTCGGAAAACAGGCGGTGGTAGGCTCGATCATGTTTCGGGTGCATAGTCTAGTACCGGAATATTCAACCGTCACAACAGCAGGTTGACACCTTAATCACTCTTGCCCTGAGCTTCAATATGCCGCGCGTCAGATACGCATTCAAACACCCCTGGGTCTGGCTCCTCACCCGGATATACCGGGGATAGACCGGGACACCGTTCGGGATCCGACAGAACCGAGGCAACAAAGAAGTACGGCTAACTGATCAGCTCTGAACTAAACGACTGGAGTGAATGTTATGACAGAACAAGATCCACCAGAGAACTATTCCTGGGTATACCTGACTTTATAAACTAGTCCAGAAGATTGGGATAAGTTTACGAACCCCGACGGTGCCACATGCTGATGCCTGAAATGTTGGGGTTCGTTCCTCACCCCAACCTACGTGCTATCGGTTGCTGTTCCGTTGCGCTTGGCAGACGCTCAAGGCCTTCGGTCACAGCCCTAAACGCCTCGGGGGTCAGCTAGGAATGAGTGCGATGTTGCACACCTGGGGTCAAACCCTGATCCAGCATGTACACCTGCACTGTCTGGTTCCTGGAGGCGCCATGACGAATGATGGCCAGTGGAAAGCCGTCAAAGGTAGCTACCTCTTCCCGGTCCGGGCGCTCTCGCG
>JARRNW010000531.1:0-2868 GCA_037384565.1 Candidatus Thiodiazotropha sp. | reverse complement strand
CTCTTTGATACTGAAATGCGCAGACATAATCATCGGCGTACCGAATCAGTATGGCTTGCCCATGACAACGCGGCTTGACCGCGCGCTCGAACCATAGGTCGAGCGCATAGTGCAGGTAGGCGTTGGCCAGTATCGGGGAGATAACCCCACCTTGCGGACTGCCGGTCACCGGGTGCAATATTTGCCCATTCCGGTAGCGTTTCGTTTTCAGTCTCTCTGCCAGATCGAGGATGTTGGCGATGAGGTCCTGCTCATACGCTTGCGCTGTGACCTGATCCACGCCACTGGCAGCTTTCTTGTTCAGATCACCTCAGCTGCTAATAAGTGTAAACACCTAAACCGAATAACATTAAAATAATTGATGCGAATAACATCAAGGCTTTTGTCTTTCTAGTTGCAGATAGCACATTTCCTTTTTTCTCTATCTTCATAATTTTATTGCCGTCGCAGTAGGGACACCGGTTACCCGGAGCCCCTTGCACTCGGAGTACGAACCCGCCGAGGTTCTTCCAGAACGAGCCCCCCTGTCTCGTTACTATTTGTTATAGGCGTCATAGTCATTAGTCCATCTTATATTGTTGATTCCAGGAGTTTCCTCAAGCAGATCTTTTAACGCATTTAATAATTCCGCAGCTTTTCCTATTAGAGCTTTGTTTCGACCGAACCGGCTCACTACCGGCTAATCCGGAGTGGTTTTTGTGATAAAGTGTAGCGAAGCGAAACCACAAAAACCACGTAGGTTTGGACGTCTACGTGGAGCCGATTGTTGAACGAAGCCGCTTCGCGGCAGACCCTCCCTCCAAGCCGTTCAATTAAGGCGATAATTCCTCGCACACCCAATGTTGGGTGGACTACAACAGCCCAAATCCTTCAATATTTTTTCGCCATCTCCGCAAGACAAGATCTGATTCAAAATCAGCACTAATTATGTCATCAAGCCACGCTGACTTACCATGATAACTGGCTGTATCTATTTGCCTTGCTCAGACTGAATAGTTTATTACGATACTCCTCAGATGCATAAAATAGGCAGCACCTCCCACAATATGACGACTGTAGTCGGGGTCCGCCAGTGCCGTTGGCGCTCTTCAACGGCACCGCCGATCCCCTGGTGCCCTACGGCGGCTGCACGATCACAGTTTTCGGTTTAAAGCGGAATCGAGTGCTCTCCACTTAGGATCAGCGCACCCACCACTTCAGCAACAGGCGATCCGCCGTCCATCCCTGCATGCTCTGTGTCATCAGCCATGCCAGCATGAGCCCCCACTGCAGATGATCCTGCAACGCAGCGGGAGAATCCTTGAGCGCGCTGTAGTAGGAGATCACCGCCATTCCGTTGAGAATGAACAGGCCCAGTGCGGACAGACGGGTGAACAGGCCGAGGATCAGCAACACAGGTAACACCAGTTCACCCGTCGTACCCAGCACGGCCGCCACCTGCGGCGGCAGGAGCGGTACATGGTATTCGTAGGCGAATAGATAGCGGGTGGTTTCCCAGTCCGATATTTTCGACAGACCCGACAGAAAGAAGACCCTGGCCAGATAGAGTCGCACCGCAAAGTCGACCAGTGGCGCCAGCCTGGTTAACAGATCGGCCGCCCGGCGCCAGGTGCTATGAATGATTGTGCCGATTGAAAACATGATATTCACCTCTTCAGGGCCTCTCTTAGATTATTGAGCATCAGCTGTTGCACGGACTGTGAGCAGCCCCTGTTCGACCCAGGTCCGCAGCCACACCGCTGCCCGGCCCACCGCTGCGTCGGCATCGCCGGATTCGCGCCACAACCGCTCGCACAAGGCGCCGAACGAGTTGCCCGCGGCAAGGTATTCCAGGGCAGCGGCCTCACCCTCCTCCACACTGCGCCAGGCCGAAACCCGGTCCGGTTGCCGGTAGACCAGCCAGGTCTGGCACATGCTTTCGGGTGGAGGTGGTGTCTGCTCGTCCATCAGGGCCTGCCAGATGAACGGAACATTCCACTCCAAAGAGAGCAACTGCAGCGACGGATGCAGATCGAATAGCAGGCTGTGCCACTGTTCCGGCGCCACCGCCTGCAGGTCCTGCGTCTCGATCCGTTGCGCATCGGCGGCGTCGATGGTGTGGCGCAACGCCCATTCGAAGCGCGCCAGTTCCGCCATAGCCGGGCAGTCGCTGAAGGGCGCCGTCTCGGCCAAGTAGTCCTTGAAGCCATTTCCGAACCAGCGGATGGAGGCATGTGTCGGCGGATGCTGGCGGCGAAAGCCATGACCGGCTTGGGCGAAGTGATCATCGCCGAGTAACCGGTGCAGAGCCGGAAAATTGCACTGCAGGGCCTCCAACAGGCGTGCGCGGTAAGCATACTGATAGATCCCCAGTCCGGTACGTCGATCGATACCGCTGGTACGTAGCGACAGTCGGGGATGGTCCTGGCCACTGACCACCGCCGTTTGCATCGCGCGTTGCCATTCATGCAACTGCATGGGACACCTCCAGGTGACCGGTCATGTCACATGGGACAGCAACAGCCTCCGCCTGAACCGCTCTGGCGCGGTCGAGCTCCAGAAGCAAGATATCGAGCGGCGGTATATTGTCGTCGCGTTCGATCATGGTGGGTACGGCACCAAGCAGTTGCTGCGACCGGGCGTACCACGCCCACACCGCTTCGCACACCGGCTGGTCATGCGTGTCGATGCAGTGGTCGCCGTGGTCCGTATGCCCGGCCAGATGAATCTGGCGTACACGATGACCGGGCATGGCCTTCAGGTACGCCTCCGGGTCGAAACCACCGTTGCGCGCAGAGACATAGATGTTGTTGACATCGACCAGCAGTTCACAGTCAGCGCGCTGAGCAATCTCGGCCACGAATTCCCATTCCGGCATGGCGCAGTCGC
>JARRNW010000530.1:0-2880 GCA_037384565.1 Candidatus Thiodiazotropha sp. | reverse complement strand
CCGTTGTATCATCCGCCCCTGCTCGTCGAAACGCTCCACCCGCAACCCATCCGCATAGGCATCGGGGGTATTGGTATTTGCCGACTTTGGCGCAGACTCGGGACGGGACAACTCATTCACCCACCAGGCCAGGCTCAAAGCCGCGGCCAGCAACAGCGCCAGGGCTAGCCAACGCCGCTTCAAAGATAGCTTTCCAGCAGGGCCTGGAGCTTACCCTGCGCTTCGAGCAGCAGTTCACAGACATCCCGCCCGGCCCCCCGGCCACCGCCATGCGGCGTCTGCCAATGTGCATGCTGCACTACGAAGGGATGGGCATCCTGGACCGCGATCGCCAATCCGACCCGACGCATGATCGGCAAGTCCACCACATCATCCCCCACATAGGCTACCTGCTCGTCCCGAAGACCCAATTTGTTGCGTAACTCCAGGTAGGCCGGCAGTTTGTCATGCTGGCCTTGATAGAGATGGGCAATGCCCAGACTTTCCATGCGCAGACGAACCACTTCGGAGGACCGCCCGGTGATGATCCCGATCATCACACCCGCGCTTTGCAGCATTTTCATACCGTGCCCGTCCCGGGAGTGGAACGCCTTGTACTCCTGACCATCATCGCCGAGAAACAGGCCACCATCCGTCAGCACCCCGTCAACATCGAAGATCACCAGTTTGATGGCAACGGCTTTTTCCAAAATATCCTTCACAAAACCTCCTACATCACGCCTGCTCTGAGCAGATCGTGCATGTTGAACGCACCGATCAGCCGTTGCTCCGCATCCACCACCAGCAGGCCGTTGATCTTACGCTCATCCATCATTTGCAGAGCCTCCGCGGCCAGCATCTCAGGCACCACCGAGAGACAGTTTTCGGTCATCACCTCTTGGACTCTCACCTGATGGATATCGATCGGGCGGTTCAGGGTTCGGCGCAGATCCCCGTCGGTATAAACACCGACCACCCGCCTGGCGCTATCGACTACCGCGGCCATACCCAGGCCCTTGCCAGACATCACCTCCAGGGTCTCATGCAGACTCGCCTGCGGATCCACCCAGGGCAGTGATTCGCCGGTGTGCATGATATCACCCACATGCAACAGCAGACGCCGTCCCAGACTCCCCCCCGGATGGGAAAGGGCGAAGTCCTTCGCGGTAAAACCACGGGCCTGTAGCAGGGCCACCGCCAGGGCATCTCCCATCACCAGGGCCGCAGTGGTACTTGAGGTCGGCGCAAGCCCCAGCGGACAGGCCTCTTTGTCCACGCTCACATCGATATGCACTTCGGATTCCCTCGCCAGGGTTGACTGGGGGCGACCGGTCATTGCGATAAGCGGCACACCGAGGCGCTTGAGCAACGGCAGGATCACCAGCAGCTCACCGGTCTCGCCGGAATTCGACAGGGCCAGGACCACGTCCTCACGGGTGATCATCCCCAGGTCGCCATGGCTGGCCTCACCCGGATGGACAAAAAACGCCGGGCTGCCGGTGCTCGCCAGGGTGGCAGCCAGCTTGTTACCGATGTGACCCGACTTGCCCATCCCGATCACCACGATCCGCCCCATGCAATGCAGCAGGTAGTGACAGGCTTGGGCGAAGGCGTCATCCAGGCGAGGAATCAGGGCGGACACGGCCGCAGCCTCTGTCTCGATCACAGCGCGCCCCAGCTCGATCATCCGGGTCTTCTCGTCAGCAGCTGGTATATCGGCGTTTTTCTTCAACATCGATCTCTCATTCATGGATAAACAGCACTCAACGATTCAGCAGCGATAGAAACAACCAGGCCTGATAGCCGATAAAACAGGTCAGCAGCAAGAATCCCTCGACACGGTTGATACGGCCGGGTTTGCCGAAACCATAGCCCATGAAAAACAGGAGTATGGTCATGCCCAGCATGACCGGAAGATCCCGGGTCGTCACCTCCGTCACAAAGCCCCCCGGATCGATCAGCCCTGGAATGCTCAGAACGGCCAGTAGATTATAGAGATTGGAACCGATCACATTGCCAATGGCAATGTCGTCCTCCTTTTTCAGGGCACTGGCGATGCTGGCCGCCAACTCCGGCAGACTGGTGCCGATCGCCACGATGGTAAGGCCGATCACCAGGTCGCTGACTCCCAGTGCAACCGCCACCTGGGTCGCCCCCCACACCAACAGGCGGGAACTGAGCAGCAATAAGACCAAACCCACGAACAGGGCCAACAGGGCTTTTCGGGTGGGCGTGTTATGGGGGATTTCCGCCTCGTATTCTCCCGCGATCGGGTCTGTTCCTCCGGTCTTCGCGGTGTAGACCATCCAACCCAACACCAGGAACAACAGGGTCAACAGCACGGCTCCGTCCAGGCGGCTCAAATCGCCATCCCACATGAGTACGAAAGCGATGATCGAGACCCCCAACAGCAGGGGATATTCGCGCCGCAGCACGCTGGAGTGGACCGATAGAGGCATCACGATCGCCGTCACTCCGAGGATCAAACCGATGTTGGCGATATTCGAACCGATCGCATTACCGATGGCGAGTCCTGGATTTCCGTCGACAGAGGCCATCGCCGAGACCAGGATCTCCGGGGCTGAGGTGCCGAACCCGACCACCGTCAGGCCAATCAACATGGGGGACACCCCCAGATTATCCGCCAACGCCGCGGCACCACTGATAAACCGATCGGCGCTCCATACAAGAACCACCAACCCGACCAGAATCGCAATACTGCTGATTAACATGAGTTTCTAACTAACGTGGAGTGTCATAAATATATGTGAATTCAGTTCGGAAACCCCTGATACCTCGAAAAGCCAGGGGAGGATCACCCAGGTAGCCGGTGAACTTCCCAGCCTACCGACCCGGGTGGCCCTGCCGCGGGGGAAGCATCATATCAGAATAAGGGTTTGG
>JARRNW010000529.1:0-4568 GCA_037384565.1 Candidatus Thiodiazotropha sp. | reverse complement strand
CTATGCCTATTCGCGTCAGTCGATACTTCAGGCCGATGATCGTGCCCGCAATGACTCTGACTTT
This sequence comes from Candidatus Thiodiazotropha sp., assembly GCA_037384565.1. GTDB lineage: Bacteria > Pseudomonadota > Gammaproteobacteria > Chromatiales > Chromatiaceae > Thiodiazotropha. The sequence continues at coordinate 4,504 of JARRNW010000529.1, read as the reverse complement.
ATCAAAGAGTTGGAAACGCATGTCTTAAAGTACCCGCAGGATGACGAGTTGCGGAGAATGCTCTTGAATCTGCGTCTCTCAAAGGCACAACAGGCTTTCGATCGACAGGACTACGTCCAGACGCTGGACGAGTTACAGCAGGCTGAAAACAGTGTAAAGGAGGATAAGAAAGCACTGTCGAGGCTTAGCAAACAACGCAAAACCTACGCGAAAACTCTCTATCTTGAGGGGATTCAGCGTGTGCGTGAGAATCGCGATGACGCTGTGACGTTATGGCAAGCGGCGTTGAAGTTCAATCCTCAGGATAAAAAAATTCAGCTGCGCATCCAAAGTTCCGTGGATCCTTAGTGTGCCCGACGTAGCCTGGATGTTGCTAGGCGGAATCCAGGATCGGGCAGAGTGAGAAATCCTGTGGCTTACAACATATTCAGCAATCATCGGTTTAACCCTCCTGGGCAAGTTACTTTACTTTTTCGCCAAAAGAAGGGTTGCACCGGTTGATTAGAGAGTGTGTCAATAACAGTCCCGGGACACTGTAGAATAAATAAGGTATCAAGGGTGGGAATAGTACTACGACGGGTGAAGACAGGAGAAGCTTAGTGACACATTGGGTCCGGTTCGAATATTTAGGATACGAAAAATTCGGGGTGGTGAGAAACGATCATGTCGCGCTCTATGAGGGTGATATGTTTGAGGATCCGATACCGACCGGTGACTTTTTGCCACTGAAGGACGTGAGGATGCTGATACCTACAAAACCGGCGAAATTGATCGGTCTGTGGAACAACTTTCACAGCCGGGCGGAGCTCGAAGGTTGGGTAAAACCGACACATCCACTCTATTTCATGAAAGCCAATGGCTCGTTTCTGCCCAACGGTGGTCAGATTCAGCAGCCGTGTTCCTATTCCGGCCCCGTAGTCTTTGAAGGCGAACTCGGGATTGTCATTGGCAGGGAGTGTTGTCAGGTGTCCGAGGATCAGGCTGAACCCTATATCTTTGGCTATACCTGCGTCAATGATGTCACCGCCCGTGGACTGATGTGCGAGGATCCTGCCTTTATCCAATGGACCCGGGCCAAGAGCTTTGACACCTTTGGAGCCATTGGGCCGGTCATTGCCACCGGGTTGGATGCCAGGTCACTGGTTGTAAAAACCCTGGTCGACGGTGTGGAAATGCAGAATTATCCAGTGGACGATATGTTTTTTCTCCCCCATCAGATCGTCAGCCGTTTGTCCCATGATATGACCCTGCATCCCGGGGATGTCATTGCCTGCGGAACCTCTTTGGGTGCTGGGCCTATGAATCCCGGGTGCACCGTTGAGGTACGGATCGACGGGATCGGCTCCCTGATCAATCCGTTTCAGTGACCAGTTCTGGAAGAGCGAAAGACACTACACTAGGCCTACTTAAGTAACAGTGACAGGCTGCTGAAGATTAGCAAGATGCTTATGCCGCGCTGAAAGACCTGTTGTGAGAGTTTGGTGTGAATCCGGGCGCCGAGATACATACCGATCGCCATCACGGGAAGGGCCAAGGCGGTTAACAGTGTCTGGTTGAGGTCAAGAAAACCTGTTATCAGGTAACCTAAAATGCGCCCAAGTCCGTCGATCAGGAAGATCATGGCGAATGTGGCTCGAAAGGAGTTATTCTGCAGCCCGAGTAGTTTCAGATAGACCACATAGAAAGGGCCGCCGGTGCCGAACAGGGTGCCGATCAGACCGCCCAGCATTCCACCGGGGATAGCCCAGAGCACCGATGGTCGGGATTTTGGTGTAAATGTGAGTAGTGAGTAGATCGCGAACAACAGCAGAAAAACAGCGAACCCATGTATCAGTAGCTGCATCTCCAACGATTGAAACAGGAACAGAGCCAGAATCACTCCCAGTAGGGAGAAGGGGAGGAGCGGTAATAGATCCTTCCACTGGATGGCCTTCCGATGAGACAGACCCTGGCAGGCGGAGGCGACGTAATCCAGCAGTACGATCAGTGGTACCGCAGTGTTCAAGGGCATGATCAGAGCAAGCAGAGGTATCGCGATCAGACCTGAACCGAAACCCGTGATACCCCTGATGGTGTAGGCGGATCCTATGATGCCGCCTGCCATGATCAAACTATATATTGAATGCGTCTCAAGCACTGGGTACAACTCCGATGAGTCGACGAGCCACATGCGTTGCGCAATCCGTTACGCGGAAGTGCACTGGATCTGCAGTGCAAGGCCATTCTACACAATCGTAAGAATATGAAATAAAGTCTTGTTTCTCTACCGGGAATTGATGGTAATTTTGCTAAATATAGGAATCTGGTTCCTATTATTCTTGCTATCGGCAGAAGTATTATGGTGTCTCCCGGCTTTACCAAAAGAAACTTTAACTCCTTCTCGCCTCAGGAGCGTGCAATTCACGCTGTAGCGTGATTCACCCAATAGGTGAACATGACCATCGAAGCAATTTTCATCATAATCAAGAACCTGCTATTATAATTGAACGGTCAACTGATTTTTTTGGGTTGAAGCCGGAGTCGAAATTTCAAAGGAGTGATGGTTATCAATCGCATAACGGCTTTCCTACTGTTTTTTATCTACCTTTCAGGTTCAATTTCCTATTCGTTGCCGCTTGTTAGCGATATCGAAAGCTGTATGAGCCAGAGTTGGGCGACACCCTGTGCAGAACCATTAACGCTTCAGGATGAGACTTTTACCAACGAAGCACCTATCGTTGCTACCGTATCCACTTGTTATTGGACGGAAGAAACCCTTCTTGACTTTCACTACATCGGTTTTGCATTTTTCTACCGGTTACGAATTCCACGTCTGCGACAAAAGAACCGTGCACCTGGATCCTGTCGCATCGGGTAACTACACTCTCAACTACTATCTCATAGATGAGACTTCCCTAGACAGGAGTGAGTGGTCTACTCGGTTACAGGATTCAAAATCCATTGTTGTGGAAAAAACGGTCGATAACGAACCGCCGACCGGCCGTGTCCTGATTGCTGGTGATGCGATAGAAGATCAGACGCTCACGCTCGAAACTACCGATGCCATTCATGATGCGGATGGTTTCGAGGGATTCTCCTATCGTTGGATACGTCACTATGGCATTAGTGAGGAGAGCGGTCTCGAGGTCGGCACAGACAGTGACAGTTATGACCTGACCAAAGATGATGTCCGCCAGATGGTCAGCGTCATCGTGACTCAGATACTCGGCGCCAGCGTGGAATCCCAATGGGTTGGCCGAATAGGTCCGGTGACGGATCCTCTAGTGGCGGCTCCTGACAGTCAAACGGTACCGGCTTCGGGGAATCTGACGCCGGTTGATGTAGGGCGGGCCCATGCCCAAAACGATCAGGGAGAAGCTGTCGAGATCTACATAAGTAAAATCATAAGCAACGGCGTCGAAGCAGACATGCCCCCTGATGGTCAATTCCACTTGCAGCCGGGTACGCACACGTTGAAATGGTCGTCGGTCAATAAGCGTCTAGTGAGTTTGCGACGCGTTGTTTTATGCAGTAGCAGGAGAAGTTAATTTGAACAGTCAGAATTCCATGCCGGAGTCGATTGGTAGGTTCCAACTCCTGGAGAAGGTGGGAGAAGGTGCCATGTCGATTGTCTACAAGGCTTTCGATCCGGAGATCAACCGAATCTTGGCCATCAAACTACTCCGGGGAGAGTTAGCCGCGGATTCGGAGTATCGGTACCGGTTTCTGCAAGAGGCCAAGGCTGCGGGAAAACTCACTCATCCCAACATCGTTACCATTTTCGACGTTGGCGAGGTCGATCAGGGCCCCTATATCGCCATGGAGTTTCTGGAGGGTCGTACTCTGGAACAGATGATGTTCGAGAATTCTGAAGTCTTGGTTCGGGATGTGGTGATCTACGGCATTCACCTGGCGGAAGCGGTGGATTATTCCCTTGCCCATGGTATCGTTCATCGCGATGTCAAACCCGGCTACATCATCTCCCCCGGAGATGAGCACACGCTCCGTATCACCGATTTTGGTATCGCACGGATGGAAGCGCCCAACAAGGAGCATCACACCATCATGGGTGCCGTGTTGGGTACTCCCCAGTATATGTCGCCAGAGCAGGTGGAAGGATTGCCGGTAGATGGGCGTTCTGATCTGTTTTCACTCGGTGTGATCATCTATCAACTGATTACGGGTGAACGGCCATTTGTATCAGGGACCTTCACCTCCCTGCTGATGAAGATTGCGCAGGAAGAGCCGGCTCCCATTGATGTTACGAACAAGGATATACCTGAGAGCTTAAAACGGATCGTTGAGAAGCTGCTTAGCAAGAAACCCGAACAGCGATTTCAGACCGGCAAGGAATTGGCCGCCGCGCTGCGACGGGTGGTGAGAGAGATCGATGACAAGCAGCAGCACAGTATCGAGTCCAAACTCCTGCCGTTGCGAATCAAATGGACGGTTATCATGGCCTCGGTCGTATCGCTGGCAATGATCCTCGGCTCTTACTTCGTGTATCAGAAGCAGGTCGATACCA
>JARRNW010000528.1:0-2913 GCA_037384565.1 Candidatus Thiodiazotropha sp. | reverse complement strand
GCGCGACCACCCAGAAATAGCGTAAGTGTTTGAAATTCAGCATATTGATTATATTAGTTCGAAAAATACGAAATAAATAACAATTATTATCGAATTTTATTGAACATCAAGAGTGCCTAAGATCTAGGCCTGAGAGGTTTTCAATCGCTGACTGGAGGCGCTTATGCAGATCGACATACAGGCACGGGATTTCTCCCTCACCCCAGCTTTAAAAAACCATGCGGAACGGCGCACCCGGTTTGCCCTGACCTGCTGTGATGATCACATCCAACGGGTCGTGATACGCCTGTCCGATATCAACGGTCCCCGTGGCGGGGCGGACAAGCGGTGCCGCCTGCAGGTGGTGCTGTCCGGTCTGCCTGATGTGGTCATCGAGGATACCGAAGCGGATCTCTACATCGCCATCGACCGGGCCACCGACCGCGCGGGACGAACCCTGTTACGCAAGGTCGATCGCCGCAACACCCTGCTTAAGCAGGATCGTTCACAACCCCAAGTCGTATCCGAATAAATTACACCCTACGAGGCAAAACATCATGAATACTCCAATATCCGTTGCTGTGGGCCGCACCCAGGCCGGCGCTCTTGCCACCAACAAGATGGTCCGCAATACCTACCTGCTGCTCTCCATGACCCTGCTGTTCAGCGCACTGACCGCGGGTGTCTCGATGGTGCTGAACCTACCCCATCCCGGACTGCTGCTCACCCTGGGGGGGTACTTCGGCCTGCTGTTCGCCACCTCCAGGTTCCGTGACAGTGCCCTGGGTCTGGCGTTCGTCTTTGCTCTGACCGGTTTCATGGGGTACACCCTGGGGCCGATCATCAACCAATACCTTGCCCTGGCTAACGGGGGACAGGTGGTGATGACCGCGATGGGTATGACCGGGGTGATCTTCCTCGGCCTGTCCGGCTATGCCCTGACCTCACGCAAGGATTTCAGCTTCATGGGCGGTTTCCTGATGGTCGGCATCCTGGTGGCTTTCTTCGCCGGTCTGGGCGCGATGTTCTTCGAAATGCCCGGGCTCTCCCTGGCCGTCTCCGCCATGTTCGTGCTGCTGATGGCGGGCCTGATCCTCTATGAGACCAGCAACATCATCCATGGGGGTGAGACCAACTACATCATGGCCACGGTGACCCTGTATGTCTCCATCTTCAATCTGTTCACCAGTCTGCTGCACCTGCTGGGCTTTATGAACGGGGACGAGTAACGTCATGGCCATGTCGGTTCCGGTTCCTTACGGCTGGCGCGAGCGATTGCACGATTTCATCGAGCGTCCCGCCGTGCAGCACGGCATCATCGGCCTGATCCTGTTGAATGCCGTGCTGCTGGGACTGGAAACCTCCACGGCCGTGATGGCCCGCGCCGGGGGGCTGATTCTGATGCTGGATCAGCTCATCCTGGCGTTGTTCGTCATCGAACTGGGGATCCGCATCTACGTCCACCGGATGAGTTTCTGGCGCGATCCCTGGAGTCTGTTCGATTTCAGCGTAGTGGCGATTGCCCTGATTCCCGCCTCCGGTTCCTTCGCCGTGCTGCGGGCGTTACGGGTCCTGCGGGTGTTGCGATTGCTCAGTATGGTGCCCTCCATGCGACGTGTGGTGGGGGCGTTGTTGGCTGCGATCCCCGGACTCGGTTCGATTGCCCTGGTGTTGCTGATTCTCTACTACGTGTTCGCGGTGATCGCCACCAACCTGTTCGCCGCCAACTATCCGGAGTGGTTTGGCAGCATCGGCCGCTCGCTCTACACCCTGTTCCAGATCATGACCCTGGAGAGCTGGTCCATGGGCATAGTTCGGCCGGTCATGGAGACCTACGCCTATGCCTGGGCCTTTTTTATACCCTTCATCCTGATCGCCACCTTCACCATTCTGAACCTGTTCATCGCCATTATCGTGAGTGCGATGCAGAGTTATACTGAATCCGATCATTCCGAGCATCCGCTTTCCCCGGCACCGGTGGCGTCACCGTCCGAATCGGAACTGCGTGAAGAGCTGCAGTCTCTGCGACACGAAATCCACGCGTTGAAAACACTGCTCGAGACGCAGACGATCCGCTAGTGTGGGACCGCTACACTAACGGTTCACCCTCGACGCCACAGCCTGAGGACTGGCTGTGATCGCCTTGGTATTGATGGATATCATGGCGACCTATTGTGATGCCTGCTGTCATTGACTGTCATGTGTATCACCATCCCCTCATCGCCCAATGTTGCACGCAGCCGCAGTTTCCCCCTGTGGAACCGGCTTGCGGCCTCGCCGGCCCGGCTGCTTGGCTTCGCCGCACTGCTTAGCGTGCTCGCCTGGGGCATGATGTGGATCTTCTCCACCACGGCCGACCCTCTGTGGATGGCTGCGGACCTGGCGTTTGCTGTTCTGCCGATGGGGCTGTTCGGAATCCTGTTGAGCCGCTTGCCGGAGTGGCTGAAGGTAACCCCCCTGGGTTATGTGAACTACGCCATCTTGTTCTTCCTCCTGCTGACCGCCCAGCTGGTGTTTCACCTGTCCATCCTGCTCGGCGCGCAACCCGGCTGGTCGTTTGTCTTGCTTTCGATAGGGGGCTGGCTGCTGGTGTTGAAACACAACCGGCAGTTTTTCGCCGCCACCTACCAACGGACGATTGCTATCGAGCAGGCCATTCGGTTCTTCCTGAACTGGGGTGCGGTGGCCGCCGCGGGGGGGTATCTGGTGCTGCTGCTGACACACGCCGCCAGTCTGATGGTGCTTGCCCTGGTCGGGCTGTCCAGCCTGCTGCCCCTGACCATACTGATTCTCATCCGTAACGCCAAATCCGACTCGCGTATTCACTAAGCCCGCGGGATTCCGTATGATCGGGCCTTTTTACAATTGGCCGCAGATCAGCACGACTATTCCTTATGAGCGACCCCATCGATCCAAGTTTTGAGGGTATCGAGC
>JARRNW010000527.1:0-3685 GCA_037384565.1 Candidatus Thiodiazotropha sp. | reverse complement strand
ATGACAAATTGGCAGGAAAGCCAATTTGCACGACAAGGGTCGCCCGAAGGGTGGAGCACAGGGATGTGCGACATGAAATCCAGCGGCTCAAAGATGACGTGCGTGGTGCCATCGCTGTAGGGCGTTTTGAGCTGAGTCGCTCCTGCGCATCCATGCGCCCGCGACACTCGTGAATCCATTCACGTCGTACCGGATATTCCCTGAGGGTGTCAGTGACAGCCGTTTCTCTGATACCGCGGGCCTGCTAATGTAGCGACAAAGGCGTTCGAGCTTTGACCTTTCCCAGGCTTGTACCGCGACACCGGCGTGTAGGCTAAAGCCAGATGCTTTCGCCACCTGGAAAAATCGATCATCGTGTTCCAGGATGCCTTCGCGTTACAGAAACCTGGCCACGCGCTGGCTGATCGTATGCACCAGCTCTATCAGTTCCTGCTATTCCGGCCCATTGGTGCGCAGGAACCGTGTTCTACCGTGTTTGGTTTCCGTGTAAACCCCATCCAGGAACAGCATATGGAAATGTACATTGAGATTGAGCGCACTACCGAACCGTTGGATCAGCGTCACCGCACCGGTCTGTGCGGTCTTTCGAGTGAATCCTGCCTTCTGAATCAGATGGGATGATATGGCCCCGTACACGATCCCCAGCACCCGCCCCATCAGTTGCGGCCGGCTGGCGAACAGACAAAAGCGAAGCGTTGAACAGCTTTAGCTGGCCCGAAGGGTGAGGAGCGAAGCGACGAATAAATCGCAATTGAAAAGGAAAGCTCAGCACCCACTGGCGTATGGGCTGTTCCGGTAACACCTCATCGACCAGCAGTGCCGCGCTTCCCGCCATGCGTCTTGCGCCGCAGCTGGGACAGAAGCCTCTGCGCTTGCAACTGAAGGCAACCAGGTGTTCATGATGGCATTCGCTGCACTGCACCCGCAGGAAGCCATGCTCCAGCCGACCACATTTGAGATACTCGGCAAATTCCTGTTGTACGTGCAGCGGCAGGGGCTTGTCCTGAGCGGCCATCACATCCCTGAACTGCGGGTAGTGTCGCTCGATGATTTGATAGAGAAGCGTCTGTTCCGGTCGATGACGTTTATAGGGTGGGCTTTGTGACGACCGATCCGTGATCGCGATCTGAGACATATCACTCTCCTTTCCATGGAGAGCCTTATGTTCTCTTTCTGTATTGGCGGATGCTTGATGCCTGCCGTTGCCAGCCAGTGCCAGTCATTACCTGTGACTGCCGGTCACTCCCACTCAATCGTAGCCGGCGGCTTGCTCGAGATATCATAAGCCACCCGGGAGATACCCGACACCTCGTTGATAATGCGACGCGAGACCTCTTCGAGAAACTCGAACGACAGATGCGCAAACTTCGCGGTCATGAAGTCGATGGTCTTGACCGCGCGCAACGTCACCACATATTCGTAGCGGCGCGCATCCCCCACCACACCGACTGAGCGGACCGGCAGGAACACAGCAAACGCCTGACTGACTTCGTCGTAGAGGTTGTGTTTATAGAGCTCTTCGATATAGATGTGGTCGGCCTGACGCAGCAGGTCGGCGTACTCCTTCTTGACCTCGCCGAGGATCCGCACCCCCAGGCCCGGACCGGGAAATGGGTGGCGATAGATCATTTCGGAGGGCAGTCCCAGTTCGATGCCGATCTTGCGCACCTCGTCCTTGAACAGCTCCCGCAGGGGTTCGACCAGCTCCAATTTCATGTACTCGGGCAGGCCGCCCACGTTGTGGTGGGACTTGATCACATGGGCCTTGCCCGACTTGGCCCCGGCGGACTCGATCACGTCGGGGTAGATGGTGCCCTGGGCGAGGAAGGAGACATCTTCGAGCTTGCCCGCCTCCTCTTCGAAGATATCGATGAACAGGTTGCCGATGATCTTGCGTTTCTGTTCCGGATCGGAGACTCCGCGCAAGGCCTTGAGGAAGCGCTCTTCGGCATCCACCCGGATCACCTTGACCCCCATGTGCTCGGCGAAGGTAGCCATCACCTGATCGCCTTCGTGCAGGCGCAGCAGGCCGTTGTCGACAAATACGCAGGTCAGCTGCTCGCCGATGGCCCTATGCAACAGCGCGCCCACCACCGAAGAATCCACCCCGCCGGAGAGCCCCAGCACCACTTGGCGCGTGCCCACCTTGGCCTTGATCTGGCTGATGCTGTCCTCGATGATTTGACCCGGGGTCCACAACACCTCGCAGCCACAGATTTCGAACAGGAACCGTTCGATGATGCGCTTACCCTGGCGGGTATGGGTCACCTCCGGATGGAACTGCAGGCCGTAATAGGCACGGGATTCATCGGCCATTCCCGCCATTGGCGCGTTTTCGGTCTCGCAGATCACCTGAAAACCCTCGGGCAGGGTTTCGACCCGGTCGCCGTGACTCATCCACACATCCAGCAAGCCGTAACCTTCCGGAGTGGTGTGGTCCTCGATATCCCGCAGCAGTTTACTGTGCCCCCGGGCGCGCACTTGGGCGTAGCCATATTCGTGCTTGTCGGAAGAGGCCACCGACCCACCCAGTTGAGCGGCCATGGTCTGCATGCCGTAGCAGATGCCCAGTACCGGAACCCCCATCTCAAACACAGCCTCGGGTGCGGCTGGGGCGGCGTCCGCGGTCACCGTCTCCGGTCCTCCCGACAGAATCACTCCGGCGGGTTTACCCGCGGCCAGGCCCTCATCGGCGTTGTCGTAGGGGTAGATCTCACAATACACCCCCGCTTCGCGAACCCGGCGGGCGATTAACTGGGTGTATTGGGAACCGAAGTCCAGAATGAGAATTCGGTGCGCGTGAATATCGAATGAGAATTCGGTGCGCGTGAATATCTGTGGTCATGTCTTTTTCAACTTCCCTAAAAACAATCAGGGTCAACCGCATGGACCTGCGATGCCCCTGGAGTGAGATTGTCAGTGCAGCTCATCAATCGCGCCGATAGTTGGGCGCTTCCTTGGTGATGGTGACATCGTGAACATGCGACTCGGTCACGCCCGCGTTGGTGACCCGTACAAACACCGGTTTGGTGCGCATCTCATCGATGTTGGCGCAGCCGGTGTAACCCATACTGGAGCGGATGCCGCCGATGATCTGGTAGATGATGCCCATCACCGGACCTTTGTAGGGCACCCGCCCTTTGATACCTTCCGGCACCAGCTTGTCCTTTTCGTTGGTCTCCTGAAAATAACGGTCGCTGGAGCCTTGCTTGCCGGACATGGCACCCAGGGAGCCCATGCCGCGATAGGATTTGTAGGAACGGCCCTGGTAGATCTCGACCTCGCCGGGGGCCTCGTCGGTCCCGGCAAACATGCCGCCGATCATCACCGAGTAGGCCCCCGCCGCGAGCACCTTGGAGACATCGCCGGAGTAACGCAGGCCACCATCCGCGATCAGCGGTACACCGGTACCCTCCAGGGCCTTGGCCACATTGGAGACGGCGGTCACCTGGGGTACGCCGACACCGGCGACGATTCGGGTGGTGCAGATAGAGCCGGGGCCGATGCCGACCTTGACCGCGTCGGCGCCCGCCTTAACCAGGTCCAAAGCCGCCTCGCCAGTGGCAATATTGCCGCCGATCACCTGTACATCGGGATAGGTCTTCTTCACCCAGGCAACCCGGTCAAGCACGCCCTGGGAGTGGCCATGGGCGGTGTCCACCACGATCACGTCCACCCCGGCCTT
>JARRNW010000526.1:0-2952 GCA_037384565.1 Candidatus Thiodiazotropha sp. | reverse complement strand
TGCGGTACCTGCAACCTGGGTGTATCGATACACCGATCCCCATAGAGCAACAGATCGAGATCCAGGGTACGTGGCCCCCAGCGCACTCCGTCGCGTACACGCCGGTGCTGGTGCTCGATCGCCTGCAGGGCATCGAGCAGGACATGCGGCTCCAGACGGGTCGCCAGGGATGCCACCGCATTGATGAAATCCGGCTGATTCCGCGGGCCGACCGGTGGCGTCCGGTAAAGGGAGGCGTGGCACAGCACGCGGCTGTCAGAGAGGCCCTTGAGTGCTTCCAGGGCTTCGACCACCTGTTGACGGGGGTTTTCCAGATTGCTTCCCAAACCAATGTAGACGTGGGTTTCTTCCGGCTCACTCATCGGTGCTGGCGGGTTTTTTTCGACGCCGTTTGCGCCTGCGCTTTTTGGTGCCTGGCTCGGTCATACCCTGTTGCTCGGTTCCATTGGCGTTCTGAAACAGGGTCCACCAGTCGGCCAACTCCTGGTCAGCCTCACCTGCTTTGGCGCGTAACAGCAGAAAATCATAGGCGGCACGGAATTTCGGATGGGTCAGGAAACGCTGCGGACGTTTGCCCTGACGCTGCAGAAAGCGTGGCTGCAGTGTCCAGATGTCCCGCATGGGGTAACTGAAACGTTTTGGAATGGAGACCTTGCGGGACTGTTCCGAAAGCACCTCGGAGGCCGCAGTCTGAAGGGCCTCAACCGGGTGTACCTGCTGAGCCTCAAGGGCCTCGGAACGCAGCCTGACCGGCTCCCACAGGAGCACCGCAAAGAGAAATGCGGGGGTCACTGATTTGCCTTGACGCAGTCGTTCGTCGGTGTTGTACATGCCCCGATTGACGAAGGTCAGGGGAAACTCATGCTCTTCGTGGGACAGGGCCTCTTCGGTGAGCGGGAAAAGATGACCGAACAGGTTGTAGTGGCGTAGCTTTTCGAAACTCGCCAGGGCATGCCCACTGAGGAACAGCTTCAAAACCTCCTCGTAGAGACGGGCCGCGGGCACACCATCCAGCAGCACCGCCAACGCTTCCATGGGCGCTTCGGTGCGCGGTTCGATGACGAAACCGAGTTTGGCGGCAAATCGAACCGCCCGTAACAGGCGTACCGGATCCTCCCGAAAGCGGCTCTCCACGTCCCCCAACAGACGGATCACACCGTTCTGCAGGTCCTCCAGACCGTTGGCGAAATCCACCAGGGAGAAGTCTTTGATATTGTAATAGAGTGCATTGATGGTGAAATCCCGCCGTTGCGCGTCCTCCTCCAGGGTACCGTAGACGTTATCCCGGAGAATCATCCCGTTTTCCAGGTGGCGATCCCCATCCTGCGAGGCGGGCTGGCTGCTGCGGAAAGTGGCGACTTCGATGATCTCCTTGCCAAAATGCACATGCGCAAGGCGAAACCGGCGGCCGATCAGGCGGCAGTTGCTGAAGACCTGCTTGACCTCTTCCGGCCGGGCATTGGTTGCCACGTCGAAATCCTTGGGTTCCCGTCCGAGCAGCAGATCGCGGACGCCACCCCCCACCAGATAGGCTTCGTACTCCGAATTACTCAATCGATACAATACCTTGACCGCGTTCTTACTGATATTGGCGCGGGAGATATTGTGTTCATCTCTGGAAATTCGTATCGGCATAACGCCTGCTGAAGATTTCGGGCTGTTTTTCGGAGAGGTGCTGTTGATCAATCCCGAAAACCTGGTCAACAACCACTTTGCAGCTTGTTTCAAGAGCCAACCATCCATTTTTTTAATTCAGGCCATTGAGCCTGGTAACTAAGTCAGTATAATACCGCCTTCCGCAAGAAGCTGCTCCCTTCGTCTAGTGGTTAGGACGCTGGCCTCTCACGCCGGTAACAGGGGTTCGAGTCCCCTAGGGAGTACCAATCAAACAGGCCGCGAATCGCGGCCTTTTTTTCTGCCTGTCTAAAATGCCCTGCCCGTCACTGCAAAACATGACGCAAGCAACTATTTATTAAGGAATTATCCTCAAAAAAGCGACCTCGGCCCAACGCCATTTACTTGAAGGGATTACACCGCGAATGAACGCCAACCACCGCAAATTTGCGCACATGGACTCAGGAAACCCATTAATTTTGCGTTCATTCGCGGGGATTGGCTTCCCCATTTGCGGGTAATTTTCTTTTTCAAGATCTTCCAGGCGTCGGTTTTCTACCGTACCAATCCCTATAACTCACTGCTGAGCTTTTTGAGATACTCGCGAAAACCGTCACCCAACTCGCCGTGGGCCAGGCCCAGCTCCACGGTAGCCTCCAGGTAGCCAAGCTTGCTGCCGCAATCGTAGCGCTTGCCTTTGACCCGATAGGCGCGGACATTTTCATATTTGAGCAGTTCGGAGATGGCATCTGTGAGCTGGATCTCGCCTCCGGCGCCCTGACCCGTCTCGCGGATCAGGGAAAAGATCCGGGGTGTGAGAATGTAGCGTCCCACTACGGCCAGGTTGGAGGGAGCATCCTCGGGTTTTGGCTTTTCGACAATGGAGGTGATCAATGCCGACTCGCCATCATCGGACTCGACCTCAACAATGCCGTATTTACCCGTCTCATCCCGAGGCACTTCCTCAACCAGGATCACGCTGCATTGGTAACGGTAGTAGATTTCAGCCATCTGGGCAATGGCGCCCTTACCATTGTCACCCCGAATCAGATCATCGGCCAGAATGACCGCAAAGGGTTCATCCGCTACGACCGACTCGGCACACAGCACCGCATGCCCCAACCCCAAGGCCTCAGCCTGACGCAGATAGATGCAACTAACGTCAGCCGGGAGAATATTCTCTACCTTTTTCAGGAGTTCGGTCTTGCCCGCTTCCTTCAGTACGTTCTCCAACTCATAGGCCTTGTCGAAGTGATCCGGTATAGAACGCTTGTTGCGTCCGGTGACGAATACCAGGGAGCTCACGCCCGCCTCTTCCGCCTCTTCCGCGGCGTACTG